>NZ_JAKFFD010000173.1:0-13016 GCF_036675385.1 Pseudarthrobacter sp.
CCACACAGCGTGGGCGTTACGGCCCTGCAGCGCGCCCTTGTAGAGCACGTTGGAGGTGCAGTTCGCCACCGCATGGTCAACAAAGAGCCGCTGCTCCAGGTGCTGGCCGGCGTCGGCGAAGTAAAGGCCGAACATTTCCGCTTCGCCGCCGGGGGCGGTAAAACGGGTCGACGGCGTGACGCGGACCAGGTCCCCGCCGAGGCTGACCACCACGTGCTTGAACTTGGCGTCGCGGCCGATCTTTGCCTGCTGGGAGGAGGCGTGGACGGCGTCGTCGTTCCATTCCTGGAGCGAGACAACCGTGAGGTTGGCGCCGTCTTCAACAACGATTTCGATGTTTTCGGACACCACGGCCGAGCCCTGGTGGTTCAGGACCACAGTGGCCTTGGAGAACCTCTCCGCCACGATCACCAGGTGCTGGGCGGCTGCCTCCGTGGAGGTGCCTTCGATCACGACGGTGACCTCGGTGTCGGCTTCAAACTCGGCCGGGATGGTGAGGACGGTGGCT
Organism: Pseudarthrobacter sp.; assembly: GCF_036675385.1. NCBI lineage: Bacteria > Bacillati > Actinomycetota > Actinomycetes > Micrococcales > Micrococcaceae > Pseudarthrobacter > Pseudarthrobacter sp. The sequence continues at coordinate 509 of NZ_JAKFFD010000173.1, forward strand.
TCGCTGAAGTTTTCCCAGGCGTTGGCGGACACGCGGTCCTCCGGGATGCCGGCGGAACCGATGCGCTTGTCGCCGCGTGCCACGGACTCAACCGTGACCTGCTCCGGGCCGCTGACGGTGACGGTGGGAGCCGCTCCCGCCAGGACCTCGCTGTGCAGCCCACGCAGGCGCTTGAGGGGGGTAAAGCGCCAGTCTTCCTCAAGCCCGGTGAGCGGCTTGAAGTCCGCCAGGTTGTACGAGGTCAGCCGGCCCGCGCGTGAGCTGTCCGGAATGCCGACGCCGCCGCCGTGCGAGTGGCGCTTGACCGCTTCGCCGGCCAGCGGGGCCTTGGAACCGTTCGCGTTGATCGGAGACAGGCTTTCGCCCTCTTCCGTGAAACCGTTAATAAACGGCTGGGCCGAGGGCGCGCCGATGCGGGCCTTTTCAGTAGTGATTTCAGTCATCGTTATCCGACGGACCCTTCCATCTGCAGTTCAATCAGGCGGTTCAGCTCAAGTGCGTACTCCATCGGGAGTTCGCGGGCGATGGGCTCGATGAAGCCACGGACGATCATCGCCATGGCCTCGTCTTCGCGCATGCCGCGGGACATCAGATAGAAGAGCTGCTCTTCACTGACCCGGGAAACAGTTGCTTCATGGCCCATCACCACGTCATCCTCACGGATGTCGATGTACGGGTAGGTGTCCGAGCGGCTGATGGTGTCCACCAGCAGCGCGTCGCAACGGACGGTGTTTGCCGAGTGCTTGGCACCTTCACGGACCTGGACGAGGCCGCGGTAGGCAGCACGCCCGCCGCCACGGGCCACGGACTTGGAGATGATGGAGCTCTTGGTGTTCGGCGCGATGTGAACCATCTTCGAGCCGGTGTCCTGGTGCTGGCCGGCGCCGGCGAAGGCGATGGACAGGGTCTCGCCCTTGGCGTGCTCGCCTACCAGGTAGACGGCCGGGTACTTCATGGTGACCTTGGAGCCGATGTTGCCGTCAACCCATTCCATGGTGGCGCCTTCTTCGCAGATGGCACGCTTGGTCACCAGGTTGTACACGTTGGTGGACCAGTTCTGGATGGTGGTGTAGCGGACGCGGGCGCCCTTTTTGACGATGATTTCCACCACGGCGGAGTGCAGCGAGTCCGAGGTGTAGATCGGCGCGGTGCAGCCTTCGATGTAGTGGACGTAGGAGTCCTCGTCGGCGATGATCAGGGTGCGCTCGAACTGGCCCATGTTTTCCGTGTTGATGCGGAAGTATGCCTGCAGCGGGATGTCCACGTGGACGCCCTTGGGGACGTACACAAAGGAACCGCCGGACCAGACGGCCGTGTTCAGCGACGCGAACTTGTTGTCGCCCACGGGAATGATGGTGCCGAAGTACTCCTGGAAGATCTCCGGGTGTTCGCGCAGCGCGGTGTCGGTGTCCAGGAAGATGACGCCCTGCTTTTCAAGGTCCTCACGCAGCTGGTGGTAGACAACCTCGGACTCGTACTGGGCGGCGACGCCGGAAACCAGGCGCTGCTTTTCGGCCTCGGGGATGCCGAGCTTGTCGTACGTGTTCTTAATGTCATCGGGCAGGTCCTCCCAGCTGGTGGCCTGCTTCTCGGTGGACCGCACGAAGTACTTGATGTTGTCGAAGTCGATGCCGGAGAGGTCTGCACCCCAGGTAGGCATGGGCTTGCGGTCGAAGTACTTCAGGCCCTTGAGCCGGAGATCGAGCATCCATTGGGGCTCGCTCTTCTTGGCCGAGATGTCGCGGACGACTTCTTCATTAATGCCGCGGCGGGCGTTGGCGCCGGCGTCGTTCTTGTCGGACCAGCCGTACTCGTACGTGCCGATGCCGTGGAGCTCGGGATTCTTTTGCAGAATCTCCGAGATCACAGTGTCTTCGGCTACCGCTTTCTCTGATAGTTGGTCCGTCATCACGGCCTTTCTTGCTGATGGTTGGTTACTTCATCCAGGCTGGCGGGGGCTGCCTGCGGGACGCGGGGTCCCCCTGCAGCCAGCCGGCCTGTGGGTATATGGGTGGTGCAGACGTGTCCACCGCGAGCCAGCGTGGAGAGGCGGCGCACGTCAACGCCTACCAGCCGGGAGAACACATCGGTCTCCACATCGCAGAAGACAGGGAACTGGGCGGCGAGCTGCTGGATGGGGCAATGCCCCTGGCACAGCTGGACGCTGGAGAGTGCTGCCGGCAGCGGGGCCTTGGCCTCGATCGAGGCGGCCGACGCCACGAAGCCATCCCGGCTCAGCGCCGCGGACAGTGCCTGCGCCCTGGCGGTGATGTCCGGCCCGGCCTGTTCGACCTCGGGTGCGTACCGGCGTTCCATGTCGGCAAAACGTTCGACGGCGAACGCGCGGACGGCGTCGTCGCCCGCTACTGCCTGGAGCTGCTTGAGCGCGAGGGTGGCGATGTCGAGGTAATCGTTGCCAAGCGTGGACTGGCCCTGCGAGCTCAGGACGTAGCGGCGGGCGGGACGTCCCGCGCCGGCGCCGGCCTTGGCCACGCGCTTGACCTCAATATCCCCGCTGCGGGCCAGATGATCAAGATGCCTCCGGACCGCGGCTGGTGTGAAACCGAGCATGTCGCCGAGTTCCGCCGCGCTGATGGGGCCGTGCTCAAGCACGGCACCAAGAACCCGGTCCCGTGTACGCTCGTCCGAGTCCGCCACCGGCACAGCGGCCACGTGGCCGCGGTCAGCGGCGGTACGCGGCGCTCGGTGCCCGGCAAACGGCACAGCAGCAGCAGTGGTCATGGAATACACAACACAATCATGTCGTAATTTACTCCCCCGTACTAGTAAGGTCAGGCTGACCTGCGGCCGGGGTCCACTGCGGGGCCGCCAGTACTACATCGCGTAGAATGCTGGGGTGCGATCCCCCGAATCCCCGGTTCTGTCCATCAGCGGGTTAATTAAGGATGTTGGTCCGCTGGCCAGCCTGGACGGAAAAATGCTCCGGGTGGTCAACGGCGTATCCCTTATGGCCGAACGCGGCCAGGTCACGGCCCTCCTGGGCGCCAATGGAGCCGGAAAGACCACCACCATCGAATGCGCCCAGGGCCTGCAGAAGCGCAGCGGCGGCAGCATCTCGCTGCTCGGCCAGGATCCGGGCCGTTCGGGCGCTGACCTGCGGTCCCGCGTAGGCGTGATGCTTCAGGACGGCGGCCTCCCGCCGTCGGCCCGTCCCATCCCGCTCCTGCGACACATCGCTGGAATGTACGCGCGGCCCCGCTCAGTTGACGAACTGGTGGAACGGCTCGGCATTGATACTTTCGCCAGGACCAACGTGCGCAGACTCTCCGGTGGGCAGAAGCAGCGCCTGGCCCTCGCCGCAGCACTGATCGGCAATCCGGAAGTCCTTTTCCTGGACGAGCCCAGCGCCGGCCTGGATCCCCAGTCCCGGCAACTGGTCTTCGAGCTGATCTCGGAACTGCGGGCGGCCGGGATGGGCATCATCCTGACAACACACCTGATGGACGACGCCCAGCGGCTGGCGGACTACGTGTACATCATCGACGCCGGCAGGAACGTCGCCGAGGGAACAGTTTCCCAGCTGCTGCAGCGGGACCCGGCTGTGGAGGCCGGCACCGACCACGTCCGCACCCTGGTGTTCGAGGCTCCCCCGGGGCTGGATTTCACCGGCGTGCTGCCCGATGGCATCACCGTCTCTGAAACACGGGCCGGAAGCTACGTGGCCTCGGGTGCGCTGACACCCCGCGATCTCGCGTCGTTGACCGCCTGGTGGGCAGCCCACGGCGTGATGCCCGGTTCCATGAGCCTGGCGGCACGAAGCCTGGAAGATGTCTTCCTGGACATCTCGGGAAAGGACATCCGATGACGGCTCCCGCAGCCACCCCCGACCAAGGGGCACCGGCCACGCTGCTGCGCCGTATCCTGCTGCAGGGTAAATACGAATCACTGACGATGCTCCGGAACGGCGAGCAGCTGATCCTTGCAGTCGTCCTGCCGCTTCTGGCGCTGGTGGGGCTCACCGTCACTCCTTTCCTGGACGGTTTCGGAGCCAGCCGCATCAATGTGGCCGTCCCCGGCATCCTGGCATTGTGCGCCATGTCCACGGCCTTCACCGGGCAGGGCATCGCCACCGGCTTCGACCGGCGGTACGGGGTTCTCCGGTTCCTGTCCACCACACCCCTGGGCCGCGAAGGCCTCATCGCGGGTAAGGTGCTGGCGGTCCTGGCGGTGCTCTGCCTCCAGGTGGCAGTGGTGACGCTGGTGGCGCTTCCGTTAGGCTGGCAGCCGCCTGCCTCCGGCTGGCTCCCCGGGCTGTCACTGCTGGCCCTGGGCGCCGTGGCGTTCACCGCGCTGGGGCTCCTGGTGGCAGGCACGGTCCGGCCCGAGGCAACCCTCGCCATCACCAATCTGCTGTGGATCCTGCTGGGCGCCTTGGGAGGGATAGTCATTCCCGCGGAACGGCTGCCCGCGCTGGCGCAGGGAGCGGTCCACTACCTGCCCTCCGGCGCACTCGGCGAGGCCATGCGCGAAGCTTTCCTGCACGGCTCGTTGAACGGCGGCGCCGCGCTTATCCTGTTGCTCTGGACGGTTCTTGCCGGAGCAGCAGCCATCCGTTGGTTCAAGTGGAATTGAGATATCCGTGAGCACGGCTTCACGCCTCCCCCAGATCGCCGGCCGCCTTATCGCGAGGCTGCCCCGAACCGTGGACACCAGTGTCCGCCGCCTCGCGGTGGCGTCCCTGGTGGGCCAGACGCTGCTGGTGGTGACCGGCGGCGCGGTGCGGCTGACTGCATCCGGCCTCGGCTGCCCCACCTGGCCGCGCTGCACCGAGACCTCTTTGGTTAACACTGCCGAAATGGGGATCCACGGCTTCATCGAATTCGGCAACCGGCTCCTGACGTTTGCCCTGGCGGCGGTTGCGCTGGCCATGCTTGTGTACTTGTGGAACCTTCGCAAGGAGCGCCGGGACCTCTTCCTGCTGGCGCTGGGCCTGCTGGCCAGCATTCCGGCACAGGCGGTGATCGGTGGCATCACCGTGCTGACCAACCTCAATCCGTGGGTGGTGGGCCTGCACTTCCTCGTGTCCATGGCCCTTGTGGTGATTGCCACGCTGCTCGTCAACCGGGCCTACGGCAGGACGGGCCGCCATGCCGGCGTCCAGCTCCCCGCATTGCCGGGCGTCATGCGTCCGGTGACTGCCGCCGTCGGGCTTTTCTCCGCCCTCGCCGTAATGCTCGGCGTAGTGGTGACCGGCTCCGGTCCCCACGCCGGTGACGCCGATGCTCCCCGCAACGGCCTCGACTGGGACCTGTTCTCCCACATCCATGCCGTTCCGGCGTACCTAATCACGGCCGGCACACTGTTCGCACTGGTGCTGGTCATTGTCCGCCGGATCCAGGGCCCGTTCCGCACGTCCGTCCTGTTGCTGCTTGCCGTGACCCTGCTGCAGGCCGTCATCGGCTTCACCCAGTACTACAACGGTATCCCCGCGTTGCTGGTGGGCGCCCACATGCTCGGCGCCGCGCTGCTGATGAGCGCGGCAACAAACTCCGCCGACCTCGCCCGCTCGAGCCCGGTCACGTAACCTCCACTGTTTTTGCCCAACAGGAGTGCCACGATTCCCGATGAACCGTGGCACCCCGCATTTAAGGACGCTCTCTCACTTAATGCAGGAAGTGGGCAGACCCTCTCTCATTCCCTGCGGTGGTTCGTAGGATCTTCCCTTACCTCCTGGAGACACAAAAGCGACCCTCCTTCACCGTTGGTGAGAGAGGGTCGCTAAGAAAGCTGCAGGTACTGATAGAGGGTCGGTAAAAAACCCACATTAATTCGGAATTGAGAGAGCGTTGGGTGGGGGTCTGTTAACCGATGATCGCTGATCCGACGAACGGATCCACGGCCAATGCGATGAACAGCAGCGTCAGATAACTGATGGAGCCGTGGAAGACCTTCATGGCGCGCTTGTCCGAGATGTCCTCGCGCTGCGCCCGGTTGTAGAGGGAGTGCGACTCGTAAAGGAACCATGCACCCGCCAATACTGCGGTGGCCGTGTAGACCCAGCCCGCGCCACCGGCGGGGACCAGCAGCAGCGAGCAGGCCACCATGGCCCAGGCGTAGAGGACCACCTGGACGGAAACCACCTTGGCGCCGGCAATTGCCCCAAGCATGGGCACGTTGGCGTTGCGGTAGTCCTCGCCGTAACGCATCGAAAGCGGCCAGTAGTGCGGCGGCGTCCAGAGGAAGATGACCATAAACAGGATGACGGCCGGCCATTCGACGGTATTGGTCACGGCGGCCCATGCAATCAGCACCGGGAAGCAGCCCGCAGCTCCACCCCACACAATGTTCTGTGCGGTGCGGCGCTTGAGGATGATGGTGTAGATGACTACATAGAAGAAAATTGCGGCCAACCCGAGCCACGCGGCCAGCGGGTTGGCGCCGAACCAGAGAATAACGATGGCGGCTGCTCCGAGCAGCCAGGAGAACACCAGCGCCTCACGCGGGGTCACCTCGCCGGTGACGAGCGGACGGTTCTCAGTCCGGTGCATCAGTTTGTCGATGTCGCGGTCAAGGTAGCAGTTGAAGGCACCGGCACTGCCGGCGGCAAACGCGCCGCCGACCAGCGTGGCCAGGATCAGGCCGATCGGCGGGAAGCCGCGCTCGGCGTAGATCATGGTGGGCAAGGTGCTGACCAGCAGCAACTCAATGACACGCGGCTTGGTGAGGGCGAAATACGCCTTGGCCTTACGGGCGAACCCGGCTCCCCCTCTGGTGCGGGAAGCATTAAGCGGCGTATCTGTTGTGCTCACGGTGGCAGTCACCCGTTCTGGTTGGCAGTTCTGTCTGGCGGTGCAGCTGTGTCTTGCGGCCGTTCGCCGGGCAGCCCGCCGATGGTCATCAGAAGAGGTCCCGGCAACGCCCCGGGTGTGCCGCCGCCCCGAAAGGGCTCGGCTACCGGCGTCGGCCTCCAAATATCATACCGTGCGCATTTCTAACAGATGCCCCCGGATTAGGCCCTGATGATTGCGCGCAGGGTGATTCGAGCAGATTAACTCAACCTCACGAAATGGCGATTCACATAAGGGGAAATTGCGTCCAAAAGGTGAGATTTGCGCTGACCGCAGAGTGGAATCGAGCTAAGCTGTCACCAGATCAGCAAGCGGCAGAAAAGCGTTGGATAACGCGTTCCCATAGCCCTGCTGAATGATAGATCAACGTTTCGATGGTGAACGGCTGGTACACACCGCAGCGGGCACCATAGCGTGCCCCGAAACGGATCCCGTGTACCGCCCACCATCAGCACAGAGAGGGGCCCGGTTTTCGTGCCACATTTGGAAGAGCAAGAACTGTCATGGACCAGCTTGGACCAGCGCGCGGTGGACACTATCCGCGTTCTGGCTGCGGATGCCGTCGAGAAGGTCGGTAACGGCCACCCGGGCACGGCCATGAGCCTGGCGCCCGCCGCCTACCTTCTCTTCCAGAAGCTGATGCGCCACGATCCGCGCAACCCGGACTGGCTGGGACGCGACCGGTTCATCCTGTCTCCCGGCCACACGTCGCTGACCCTTTACATCCAGCTGTTCCTGTCGGGCTACGGCCTGGAACTGAAGGACCTTGAGGCGCTTCGCACCTGGGATTCCCTGACCCCGGGCCACCCGGAGTACAAGCACACCGCCGGTGTGGAGATCACCACCGGGCCGCTGGGCCAGGGCCTGGCCTCGTCGGTCGGGTTCGCCTACTCCCAGCGCCGGATGCGCGGCCTGTTCGACGCCGATGCTGCGGCCGGCGAAAGCCCCTTCGACCACACCATCTGGGTTATCGCCTCCGACGGGGACCTGCAGGAAGGCGTCACCTCCGAGGCGTCCTCGCTGGCCGGCCACCAGGAACTGGGCAACCTTGTAGTTGTCTATGATGAGAACCACATCTCCATCGAGGACGACACCGACATCTCGTTCACCGAGGATGTCCTCAAGCGGTACGAGGCGTACGGCTGGCACACCCAGCGCGTCGACTGGACCAAGACCGGCGAATACAAAGAGGATGTGCAGGAGCTTTACTCCGCACTGCTCGCCGCCAAGGCCGAGACGTCCAAGCCCTCCATCATCTCGCTGCGCACCATCATCGGCTACCCGGCGCCCAAGAAGCAGAACACGGGCAAGATCCACGGTTCCGCTCTCGGTGCAGAGGAAGTCGCCGGCCTGAAGTCTGTCCTGGGCTTCGACCCCGCCAAGTCCTTCGACGTTGACCAGGAAGTCCTGGCCCACGCCCGCTCTGTCGTGGACCGCGGCGCCGCCGCCAAGAAGGAATGGGAAGAGTCCTTCAACGCCTGGCAGGCCGCCAACCCCGAAGGCGCAGCACTCCTGCAGCGCATCGAGGCCCGCGAACTGCCCGCAGGCCTGGACGCCGCGCTTCCGGTCTTCCCGGCCGGCAAGGACGTCTCCACCCGCGCCGCTTCCGGCAAGGTCCTGAACGCCCTCGGACCAGTCATGCCGGAACTCTGGGGCGGCTCCGCCGACCTCGCCGAGTCCAACAACACCACCATCGAAGGCTCGCCGTCGTTCGTGCCCGCCTCGAAGCAGACCGATACCTGGTCCGGCAACCCCTACGGACGGGTCCTGCACTTCGGCATCCGCGAGCACGCCGCGGCATCGATCGTGAACGGCATCGCCCTGCACGGGCGGACCCGCGCGTTCTCCGGCACGTTCCTGATCTTCAGCGACTACCAGCGGCCCGCCATCCGGCTCGGCGCCCTGATGGGTGTTCCGTCCCTGTATGTCTGGACGCACGACTCCATCGGCCTGGGCGAAGACGGCCCCACCCACCAGCCGGTGGAACAGCTCGCTTCCCTACGCGCCATCGTGGGCCTGGACGTGGTGCGCCCTGGCGACGCCAACGAGGTCGCGGTGGCATGGAAGACCATGCTGGAGAACCACGAGAACCCTGCCGGCATTGTCCTGACCCGCCAGAACATCCCCACCTATGCCCGTGGTGAAAGCGAAGCCGACGGCGACACGTTCGGTTCCGTTTCCGGCGTCGCCAAGGGCGGCTACGTCCTGGCTGAAGCTTCCAAGGACGGCGCCACCGTCCCCGCCGACGTGATCCTGATCGGCACCGGCTCCGAGGTCCAGCTGGCCGTCCAGGCCCGCGAAGCCCTCCAGGCTGAAGGCATCGCTGCCCGCGTTGTCTCCATGCCGTGCGTGGAGTGGTTCAACAAGCAGGACGCCGCTTACCGCGAGTCCGTGCTCCCCGCTGCCGTCAAGGCCCGGGTCTCCGTCGAGGCCGGGCTGGCCCTGGGCTGGAGGGAATTCGTCGGCGACGCCGGACGTTCCATCTCGCTCGAGCACTATGGCGCTTCCGCCGACTACAAGCGCCTTTTCCAGGAGTTCGGCATCACCGCGGTGGCTGTCGCCGCCGCTGCCAAGGACTCCCTCGCTGGCCTGCAGGCCTGAACCAGATTTTAGGAGATATCACCATGACTACCCCTACACAGCAGCTCTCCGACGCCGGAGTATCCATCTGGCTCGATGACCTTTCCCGCAGCCGCCTTGAGACCGGCACGCTGCAGAAGCTGATCGAAGAGAAGAACGTTGTTGGTGTGACCACCAACCCGTCCATCTTCCACGCCGCCATCACGGCCGGCACGGACTACGACGCCATCATCGCGGCGCAGGCAGCAGCCGGCGCCAGCGTCGAGGAGACCATCTTCGAAATCACCACCACCGACGTCGCCGACGCCTGCGACCTCTTCGCACCGGTGGCAGCAGCCACCAACGGTGTTGACGGCCGCGTGTCCATCGAAGTTGACCCGCGCCTTGCCTGGGACACGGCCGGCACCATTGCCGAAGCCAAGCACCTGTACAAGAAGGTCAACAAGGACAACGTCCACATCAAGATCCCGGCAACCCTTGAAGGCCTCGAAGCGATCACCGCGACGCTGGCCGAGGGCATCAGCGTCAACGTGACCCTGATCTTCTCGCTCGAGCGCTACCGCGCCGTCATCAATGCCTTCCAGTCCGGCCTGGAGCAGGCCAAGGACAACGGCCACGACCTGTCCAAGATCCACTCGGTCGCGTCGTTCTTCGTGTCCCGCGTGGACTCCGAAATCGACAAGCGCCTTGACGCCATCGGCACCGACGAGGCCAAGGCACTCAAAGGCAAGGCAGGCGTGGCCAACGCACGCCTGGCCTACCAGGTCTACGAGGAGCTCTTCGCCACCGAGCGCTGGGCACTTCTGGCTGAAGCCGGCGCGCTCCCCCAGCGTCCGCTGTGGGCCTCCACCGGCGTCAAGGACCCGGCCTACCCGGACACCCTGTACGTGACCGAACTGGCCGCGCACGGCGTCGTGAACACCATGCCGGAGAAGACCCTGGATGCCACGTTCGACCACGGCGTCGTCACCGGCGACACCGTCTCCGGCACGTACACCGAGGCCAACGCCACGCTGGACGCGCTGGACGCGCTGGGCATCTCCTACAACGAGGTTGTCGCCCTCCTCGAATCCGAAGGCCTGGACAAGTTCGTGGCCAGCTGGAAGGAACTCCTGGGCGACGTCGAAGGTGCCCTTGCCGCTGCACGGAAGGCCTCCTAACCCACTATGAGCACTCTCAGCTACGACGCCACCGGTGCCGCGCAGCAGGCACTCGAGCAGCACCTGCCCGCCCTCGTGGCGGACCGCATCGCCACCCGGATCTTCGCCAAGGACCACACCCTGTGGGGTCCCGACGCCGAGGCCGAGTCCGCTGTCCGCCTCGGTTGGGTGGAGGCGCCCACCGTCTCCCAGGCCCTCGTGGCCGGCATCCTCGAGCTCCGTGATGCCCTCAAGGCTGACGGCGTGACCCGCATCGTGCTTTGCGGCATGGGCGGATCTTCGCTGGCTCCCGAGGTCATCGCCGGCACCGCTGGCGTCGAGCTGACAGTGCTGGACAGCACCGACCCCGACCAGGTCCGTGCTGCCCTCGCAGACCGGCTGGCCGAAACCGCGATTGTGGTTTCGTCCAAGTCCGGTTCAACCCTGGAGACCGACTCCCAGCGCCGGATCTTCGAGCACGCCTTCACCGAGGCCGGCATCGATGCGAAGAGCCGGATCATCATCGTCACCGATCCCGGTTCCCCGCTGGATAAGGCATCGCGTGAGGCCGGCTACCGCGCCGTCTTCAACGCCGATCCGAATGTGGGCGGCCGCTACTCGGCCCTCACCGCATTCGGGCTGGTCCCCTCGGGCCTGGCCGGTGTGGATATCCAGGCCTTCCTGGATGAGGCCGAGGAAGCCGCCGAGATCCTGAACGAGGACGCCGCCGAGAACATCGGCCTGGCCCTCGGGACAGCCCTGGGCGGAACCAACCCGCTGCGCAACAAGATTGTCATCGCCGAGGACGGCTCAGGCATTGTGGGCTTCGCGGACTGGGCCGAACAGCTCATCGCCGAATCCACGGGCAAGCTCGGTACCGGTGTCCTGCCGGTGGTTGCCGGTCCCACGTCGCCGGAGGTCACCTCCGGCGCCGCCGACGTCCTGGTGGTGCGGCTGGTAGCCGCGGATGCCGACGTCGAACTCGGTGACAATGAGGTAGCCATCGCGGGCGGCCTGGCCACCCAGATGATGGTGTGGGAGTTCGCCACTGCCGTGGCCGGACGCCTCCTGGGCATCAACCCGTATGACCAGCCGGACGTGGAGGCCGCCAAGGTTGCCGCCCGCGGCCTGCTGGACGCCCAGCCCGAACCGACCCCTGCCGCCTTCGTGGACGGCGCCATCGAAGTCCGCGGCGGTGACTGGCTCCGTGGGGCAGCCACGGCGGAGGAAGCCATCGGCGCCCTCCTTGGAACGCTCGACGACGACAGCTACCTCAGCGTCCATGCCTACTTTGACCGGCTGGCCTTCACAGAGCTGGAAGGCATCCGCGACCCGCTTGCCGGCGTCAGCGGCCGTCCCGTCACGTTTGGATGGGGCCCGCGGTTCCTCCACTCCACCGGGCAGTTCCACAAGGGCGGACCCGCCATCGGAGTGTTCCTCCAGGTCACGGCCTCTCCTGCGGAAGACCTGGCCATCCCGGACCGTCCGTTCACGTTCGGGGAACTGATTTCCGCCCAGGCCGCGGGCGACGCCCAGGTCCTGGCCGGCCATGGCCGCCCTGTCCTGCGACTGCACCTGACCGACCGCGCCGCCGGAGTTGCACAGCTGCAGGAGATCATTGCAGCACTCGCAGCCCGGTCAGCTTCCGTCACCGAAAACTAAGGCTCAACAGCAGACATGCCAGAAACTGAAAACGGCAGGAATTCCGCGACGCGTTCCGGACGACCAGGGCGTAATCCGCTCCGGGATCCCCGCGATCGCCGCCTGAACCGGATTGCCGGTCCGTCGTCGTTGGTGCTCTTCGGAGTGACCGGTGACCTTGCCCGTAAGAAGCTCATGCCGGCCGTGTATGACCTCGCGAACCGGGGGCTGCTGCCGCCGAGTTTCGCGTTGGTGGGTTTCGGCCGCCGTCCGTGGAAGCACGAGGAGTTCGCTGCCGAGGTGAAGGCTTCGGTGAAGGCGTACTCGCGGACGCCGTTT
>NZ_JAKFFD010000014.1:0-2632 GCF_036675385.1 Pseudarthrobacter sp.
ATGTCCGTGAACGGTTCGGCCCCGAAGTTCGCCGGCCGGATGAACAAAGCCGGCGTCCCCTACGGCGGCATCGCCATCACCGCCGGAGTATCCCTGCTCGGCGTCCCGCTGAACTACCTGGTACCCGCCCAGGCCTTCGAGATCGTCCTGAATGTGGCGTCCGTGGGCATCGTCATGACCTGGGCAACCATTGTGCTCTGCCAGATCCAGCTCCACCGCTGGGCCGACAAGGGCTGGCTTAAGCGCCCGTCGTTCCGGATGTTCGGCGCCCCCTACACCGGCTACCTCTCCCTGCTCTTCCTCGCCAGCGTCCTGGTCATGGTGTTCATCGATTCGCCGCTCACCATGCTCGTCACCGCCATCGCCTCCGTGCTGATGGTGTTCGGCTGGTACGCCTGCCGCCAACGGATCCGTGAAATCGCCGAAACCCGCGACGGCTTCACCGGCACAGCCCCCGTCATCGCCAACCTGCCGGCGGAGACCTTCAAGAGGTAACGCCCTGCCCGGCCAAAGCGGCCGTGACGCCCGACGGCGGCACCTGGGTTCCGTGTCCACGGAACCCAGGTGCCGCCGTCGTACGTTCCCAGAATCCTCTTGACGGCCCACGGGCGCAGGTCTAACGTCAGCCGCATCCTGCTGTTTCAACGCCGAAACCTAGTTAAGGAGCATCATCATGCCGGAATTCATGGACGTTCATCACAACATGGTTGGAATAACCCAGGAAGCACTTCGCGAGGCACATAACGCCGATCTTGCTATCCAGAGCGACGAGAAGGTTGACTTCAAATCTGCTTGGGCCGATCCCGAGTCGGGCTTGGTCTACTGCCTGTCGGAGGCCCCGTCTGCGGACGCTGTTCGGCGTATCCATGAGCGCGCAGGCCACCCCGCCGACGAGATCCACCCCGTTCCGGTCAAGGTCTGATCAGGCGGCAGCGTCCGACGGCGGCACCTGGTTTCCGTGGACACGGAACCCAGGTGCCGCCGTCGTACGTTCCGTAATGCAACGCTCCCGCAACCCTTCGCCGCGGGCTGATCGCCTATGCTCAGCAGAGCGCGTCACAGCGCTTTTTGCAGTTCAACGACGAAGCTCACTGACCCGTTCAATGACGAACCACCCGGGAGACACGGCATGACCAACTGGCGCATCAGGGATTTCCATTCCGCAGACCTGGACGGGATCCTGCACCTCTGGGAGTCGCTCAAGGCCTCTGATGTGGAGCCCGTCTATGCCCTCTCCGAGGTGCTGGCATCCTGCGAGAAGGACCACGCAGTGGTGGCGGTGCAGGGCGATCAGGTGGTGGGCGCCGCTGTCGGCCGCGCCGCGCATGACCAGGGCTGGATCGTCTTCCTGGCTACACTCCCTGAATACCGCGGGCGCGGGATCGGCACGTCGCTGCTTGCCGCCGTCGAAAACCGCATGGCCCCTCATGGCCTCAACAAGCTCTCCGCGCTGATGCCGGAAGCGGAGACCCGGGTGGAGGCGTTCCTCAGCCGCGGCTTCGCACTCAAGAAGAACCTGCGCTATTTCGAGCGGACCATCCCCGTGCAGCGGCAGGAGCTGGGCGCGCTGGGCCAGCTGGGCGGCCGGATCCTGGCCCGCGACCTGTGGGAGAACGTGGCCGGCATGCGCAAGGAAAAGGAACTCCTGGAGCGCCGGCTTGTCCTGCCCCTCGCGGAGGCCGACCTCGCCGATGAATACGGCGTGGTGCCGCCGCGCGCCGTGGTGCTGTTCGGTCCTCCCGGGACCGGCAAAACCACGTTTGCGAAGGCCATCGCGTCCCGTCTCGAGTGGCCGTTCGTGGAGGTTTTCCCGTCCCGGCTGGCCTCCGATCCCAAGGGCCTCGCCGGGGCCCTCCGCGAAACGTTCCTGGAGATCGCAGAGCTGGAGCACTGCGTGGTGTTCATCGACGAGGTGGAGGAGATCGCCTCCCAGCGTTCCGGGGAACCGCCGTCGCCCCTGCAGGGCGTCACCAACGAGCTCCTGAAGATCATCCCGGCGTTCCGCGAACAGCCCGGCCGCCTGCTGGTATGCGCCACCAACTTCATCCGCGCACTGGATTCGGCGTTCCTGCGCCACGGCCGGTTCGACTACGTCATCCCCATCGGTCTCCCTGACCGCCAGGCCCGCGAAGCCATGTGGCAGCGCTTCATCCCCGCCACCGTGGTGGACGATGTGGACGTGGAGCTCCTGGTGGAGCGGACCGAAGGCTTCTCCCCCGCGGACATTGAGTACGCCGCCCGCAGCGCCTCCCAGCGGGCGCTGGAAAAGGCAGTGTACGACGACGGCGGCGCGGCTTCCGGCGGCAATTCTTCAGTTCGCGAGGCGGTCCGGAAGGGGCCCTGCACCGAGGACTACCTCGACGCGATTGGCGATACCCGGACCACCGTCAGCCAGGACGTCCACGAGCTGTTCCTTGAGGACATCGACGCACTGGGGCGGGTCTAAAACCTCCGGCCCAGGGCGCGAACGGACACTTAAGCCCCCGCGCACGAACTGCTCTGCACTGCCGCGGCGCCCCTTGAGGTCGAGTCCTTGCGGGTTGCTCCTGGCCGCTGAGTTATGCACATAGGCATTCATCCTCGCGGTCATTGTCAGGCCCTACTGGGATGCTTTGGGTATGGATAGCAGAGC
>NZ_JAKFFD010000147.1:0-12935 GCF_036675385.1 Pseudarthrobacter sp.
GCGGCGCCGGCCGGATTGAGCCCGGTCCGCAGATGCTGGCCGGCGCGCGAGGCCGCGTGCAGCGTCTTGTACGTGGCCCGTTCGGCGTCCGTGCCAAGCTCCCGGAAGGAGCGGAGCACCTTGAGTCCAACGGCGACGACGACGGCGATCGCGGCCGCGATCACGGCGATGGCGGCGGCGGTGAACAGGGGAGAGTCGGGCATGGGCCCAGCGTATCGCGGCACCCGCCGGGCGGGGGCCGAAGGGTCGCCGAACCGTGCTGGAGGCACCGCTGACCGCAGCATCCCGACCGCTGAGCGACGCAGGGCCGGGCGGACATGGATGTTGGCCGCGTCACGGGAGACAGTGATTGTAGTCACATTGGCCGGAGGGCTGTTCGGAGCAGGCCAAGGCAGCCGGTGTGGACGCAAAAGTCTCAATGAGGAGGAACGATGGGTCACGAAGCCCAAGAAACGGACGCCACGGCGGCCGTGGACTTCAAGGAAGTCCAGTCGACGCCGCGGTTCCAGGAACTGCGCAAGCGTCACCGCAGCTTTGTCTTTCCGATGGCCATTGCATTCCTGCTCTGGTACTTCGCTTACGTCCTGCTGGCCGACTACGCGGTGGGATTCATGTCCACCAAGGTCTGGGGCAACATCAACGTCGGCCTGATTATGGGCCTGCTTCAGTTCGTGACCACGTTCGCCATCACCGGCTGGTACGTCAGCTACTCCAACCGGAAGCTGGACCCCATCGCGGCGGAGATCCGCAACGAAATCGAAGGCCATGAGTTTGATAGGGACGGCAACATCCTGAGTGGAGTGACCAAATGATCGGGATTGCCACGGCTGTAGACGTCGCCGACCTGAAAGAAACCACGCTGCTTAACATGGGCATCTTTGGCCTGTTCGTTGCTGTGACCATGGTCATTGTGCTGCGGGCCAGCCGCAACAACAAAACCGCCGCTGACTACTACGCGGCCGGCCGTTCCTTTACCGGCTCGCAGAACGGCACGGCCATCGCCGGCGACTACCTCTCCGCGGCCTCGTTCCTGGGCATCACCGGTGCCATTGCCATCAATGGCTATGACGGCTTTATGTACTCCATCGGCTTCCTCGTGGCCTGGCTTGTCGCCCTGCTGCTCGTCGCCGAACTGCTCCGCAACACCGGCAAGTTCACCATGGCCGATGTCCTCTCCTTCCGGCTCAAGCAGGGCCCCGTCCGCATCGCTGCGGCCATTTCCACGCTGGCTGTCTGCTTCTTCTACCTCCTGGCGCAGATGGCCGGAGCCGGCAGCCTCATTTCACTGCTGCTGGGCATCAGCGACTGGGGCGGACAGGCACTGGTGATCATCGTCGTCGGCGTCCTGATGATCACGTACGTCCTGATCGGCGGCATGAAGGGCACCACCTGGGTCCAGATCATCAAGGCAATTCTGCTGATCGCCGGCGCGGCCGTGATGACTTTCTGGGTCCTGGCAATCTACGGCTTCAACCTCTCCAGCCTGCTCGGTGCAGCCGTGGAGACTTCCAACAACCCGGCGGTTCTGAACCCGGGCCTGCAGTACGGCAAGACCGAGACCTCCAAGCTGGACTTTATGTCCCTGGGCCTCGCCCTGGTCCTGGGAACGGCTGCCCTGCCCCACGTCCTGATGCGCTTCTACACCGTGCCCACCGCCAAGGAAGCCCGCAAGTCTGTGGTGTGGTCCATCTGGCTGATCGGCCTCTTCTACCTGTTCACCCTGGTCCTCGGCTACGGTGCGGCGGCCCTCGTCGGTGCGGAAACCATCAAGGGCGCACCGGGCGGCGTCAACTCCGCAGCTCCGCTGCTCGCCTTCCACCTCGGTGGCCCGCTGCTGCTGGGCTTCATTTCCGCCGTGGCCTTCGCCACCATCCTGGCAGTGGTGGCCGGCCTGACCATCACCGCCGCGGCGTCCTTCGCCCACGACATCTACGCCAGCGTCATCTCCAAGGGCAAGGCCGACGCCGACACGGAGGTCAAGGTGGCGCGGCGCACCGTGGTGGTCATCGGCGTGATGGCCATCTTGGGCGGCATCTTCGCCAACGGCCAGAACGTGGCCTTCCTGGTGGCTCTGGCCTTCGCCGTCGCGGCGTCGGCCAACCTGCCCACCATCGTTTACTCGCTGTTCTGGCGGCGGTTCACCACCCAGGGCGCGGTCTGGAGCATGTACGGCGGCCTGGGTTCGGCCATCATCCTGATCATCTTCTCGCCGGTGGTATCGGGCGGGGCGACCTCCATGATCAAGGACGCCAACTTCGCCTTCTTCCCGTTGAGCAACCCCGGCATTGTGTCCATCCCGCTGGCGTTCCTGCTCGGCTGGCTCGGAACGGTGTTGGACAAGAAGCGCGAGGACACCGCCAAGCAGGCCGAGATGGAAGTTCGCTCCCTGACCGGTGTGGGTGCGGAGAAAGCCGTGGACCACTGATAGATGACTGAGTCAGAGAGCCCCTGTGCCGCATGGCATAGGGGCTCTCCGACGTTCCAGCCGCAGGCAACGCTCAGCCGCAGGCGACGCTGAGCCGGCGGGGACGTTCAAAAGGCGGTGGCGTCAGCGCTGATGGTGGCCCGCCGGCATGGCCGGACCGCCGTGCTGACCATGCGGCACCGCAAACTGGCCCGCTGTGGAAGCGGCGAGTCCCGGCGTCGCGATTCCGGCCACCAGCACGGCACCGGCGAAAGCGGTGAGCAGCGAGGAGCAGGGCCGCTCCTCAGCCGCCGGAGACGACCGCCAGGGCTGGCTGCCAGACGGAGCCGGACACTCCCGGCTCCGCAAGGAGGCTTGAGGAAACGGCGAGGTTCACTGAGCCGGCTATGTCCCGGCCAGACTGCGGGATCCCGGATGGGATCCTCGTAGAAGCAATTCGGACCATGTCCCCGTGCGGATGGGGTGCGGGCTTGGGTGGTGCGGCGCTAGGCCTGGGGCTTGAGCTTGATGTTGATCATTTTCAGCTCGTCGGTGCCTTCGAAGCGGTAGACGAGGTCGATCTTCTTGTCGCCGTCGCAGGTGATGAGGCCGGCGACGTCGGCCGCCTTGGTGCCGTTCTCGGTGCTGGCCTTGACCTCGTTGTAGGCAGTCTTGCAGGTGCTGTCCATCTCCAGGGTCTTGATGCCGGCGATGAAGTCCTCCTTGGTCAGCTGCTCATGGAGGGCGGGGTCAAGATAGTCGTCGTAGGCCTTGGAACTGTCGCCGGCAATCACCAGCTTGGTGAAGCTGTCAGCCAGGCCCCGGGCATGGTTGGTGGCTCCGTTGACAATGTTGACCAGGATGAGGACACCGACGACCGCCAGCAGCAGGACACCGCCCACAACGCCGAGGATGGTCCACAGCTTCCGGCGGCTTTGCGCCGGGGGCTCTTGTCCGGGCAGGCCGAATGGCCCCTCGGACGAGTATTGCCCGGGTGCACCGTACTGTGGCGGGTTGCCGGGCAGCGGTGGCGCGCCAAGCTCCCCGGGGTTCCTGGGCTGCCCCGTTGGTTGCGCGGGCTGCCCCGTTGGTTGCGCGGGCCAGGCCGCCGGCTGGACCGGCTGGTACGGTCCCTGAGGATTGCTCACGATGGAGCCTTTCCGGCAACGCACTGGCACTGCCTTATTGTTGGGACCCGCTGAACGGCACCCGTGGATTCACCTTGGAACAGCCTATAACCCAGCCCGCCGGGGCTGGGTATCGGGGCGGTAATAAGGGCTGCTGGCCCTAAGCGTCTCCGGATCCCCGCTCGAGCAGCGGCTGGATGCGGAACGGGATGAGTTCGCTCATGGCCAGTGCGGTGTCCGTCCTGTCCACTCCATCGCACGCCAGGATTTTCCCGTTGATCCGGAAGAGGTCCTCGGCGTCCAGGGCCACTACCCGGAGCAGGAGGTCAGCAGAGCCGGTGAGGCCGTAGCCTTCCAGGATTTCCGGAATGCCGGCGAGGTCATGGGCCAGCTGTCCCAGTTTCTGCTGCTGGACGTGGACGGAAATGAATGCCATGAGCGGATAGCCCAGGGATGCCGGATTGATACGCCGTTCGAAGGACAGGAAGACGTGCTTCTTCTCCAGCTGGGCCATGCGCGCCTGGACGGTGTTCCGGGAGAGCCCCAGCTTCTGGGCCAACGCCACCACGGTCCGCCGGGGGTCGCGGGCAAGGGCCGAGAGCAGCCGTGTGTCTGTGCCATCCAAAGCTTGCATAATGCGCAACGTTAGCACGGTCAGGGCGGTGCAAACAGGGCATTATGCGCAGTATCCGCCGCGGTGGTTGTACCCATTGAGCATTGTGAGTAGGGTCACAATTATCCGGGGCAACGGCGCCCGGGCGGCCGGCGGCGGGCGGGACCACAAGTCCCCAGGCTCCGGTCAAACGACGTGAGAAGGTTGCGTGCCATCGTGTCTACAGCAAGGAACCTGATCCAGCTGGTTACCCCGGCAGGGGAGCGGATCAGCCACCCGGAGTTCGATCCCTGGGTGAAGGACATCGGGGATGAGCAGTTGTGTTCCCTCTACGAGGACCTGACGGTCATCCGGCGGATCGATGTTGAGGCCACCGCCCTCCAGCGTCAGGGCGAGCTCGGCCTTTGGCCCCCGTTGCTGGGGCAGGAGGCGGCGCAGGTCGGTTCCGGCAGGGCCCTGCGCGAGGACGACTTTGTCTTCTCCAGCTACCGGGAAAACGGTGTGGCGTACTGCCGCGGCGTGGACCTGACGGACATCACGCGGGTGTGGCGTGGCACGGCCTCCTCCGGCTGGGATCCGTACACCGTGAATATGGCCACCCCGCAGATCATCATCGGCGCGCAGACCCTGCATGCCACCGGTTACGCCATGGGCATCCAGAACGACGGCGCGGACTCGGTGGCGGTGACATACTTCGGCGACGGTGCCACCAGCGAAGGCGACGTCAACGAGGCCATGGTCTTTGCCGCCAGCTTCCAGGCGCCCGTGGTCTTCTTCTGCTCGAACAACCACTGGGCAATTTCGGAGCCCGTGCGGTTGCAGTCCCACATCCAGATCGCGGACCGGGCCACCGGATTCGGCATTCCGAGCCTCCGGGTGGACGGCAATGATGTGCTGGCCGTGATGGCAGCCACGCGCGTGGCATTGGACCGTGCCCGGCACGGCGGCGGACCCACCTTCATCGAAGCGGTCACCTACCGCATGGGACCGCACACCACCGCCGACGATCCCACCCGCTACCGTGACGCCAATGAACTGGAGGACTGGGCTGCGAAGGACCCCATCCTGCGGGTCAAGGCACTGCTGGAACGCAAAGGACTCCTCACGGATCAGGTCCAACAGCACGTTCACGACAAGGCAGAGTCAGTCGCCCGCGAACTCCGTTCGGGCTGCATCGGCATGCCGGATCCGGAGCCGATGGACATCTTCAAGCACGTGTACAGCGAGCCCAACTCGTGGCTGGACCGGCAGCAGGACCACTACGCCCGTTACCTGGCTTCCTTCGGCGATCCCGCGGGAGCCACCTCAGAAGAAGGTGCACGCTGATGACCCAGATGACCTTTGCCCGCGCCATCAATTCCGGCCTGCGCAAATCCCTCGAAAACGATCCAAAAGTCATCCTCATGGGCGAGGACATCGGTACCCTCGGCGGTGTTTTCCGGGTGACCGACGGCCTCCAGAAGGATTTCGGCACCCACCGTGTGGTGGACACCCCGCTGGCCGAGTCGGCCATCATGGGCACCGCCGTCGGCCTCGCCTACCGCGGTTACCGCCCGGTGGTGGAGATCCAGTTCGACGGCTTTATCTACCCTGCCTTCGACCAGATCGTGAGCCAGGTGGCAAAGCTGCACTACCGCACCCAGGGGGCCGTGAAGATGCCCATCACCATCCGCGTCCCGTTCGGAGGCGGCATCGGCTCACCCGAGCACCACTCGGAGTCGCCAGAGGCGTACTTCACGCATACCTCGGGGCTTCGCGTGGTCAGCGTCTCCAACCCGCAGGATGCCCACACCGTGATCCAGCAGGCCATCCTGTCCGATGACCCGGTACTGTACTTCGAACCCAAGCGCCGCTACCACGACAAGGGTGAAGTGGATGAGGGCATCGATCCGCGCACCGCGCTGCCCATGGACTCCGCCCGCGTTGTCACCGAGGGCACGGACGTGACGCTCGTGGCCTACGGGCCGTTGGTGAAGACGGCCAAGGACGCAGCAACCGCGGCCGCCGACGAAGGCATCTCCATCGAGGTCATTGACCTGCGCTCGCTGGCACCCGTGGACTACGCCACCGTTGAAGCATCTGTCCGGAAAACAGGCAGGCTGGTGGTCACCCATGAAGCCGGCCAGTCCGGTGGCCTGGGCGCCGAAGTTGCGGCCAGCATTACCGAGCGGTGCTTCTACCACCTCGAAACCGCCCCCGTCCGTATCACCGGGTTCGATATTCCCTACCCGTACTCCAAGCTCGAAATGCACCATCTGCCCGGCCTGGACCGGATCCTCGACGGCGTGGACCGCGCCCTCGGACGCCCGAACTCCCTCAGCGGGTTGGAAGGATGAGCGCCGCCATGATCAAGGAATTCAGGCTCCCGGACCTCGGCGAAGGCCTCACGGAATCAGAAATCCTCAGCTGGAAGGTGGCAGT
Source organism: Pseudarthrobacter sp. (assembly GCF_036675385.1). Lineage (NCBI taxonomy): Bacteria > Bacillati > Actinomycetota > Actinomycetes > Micrococcales > Micrococcaceae > Pseudarthrobacter > Pseudarthrobacter sp. The sequence continues at coordinate 6,566 of NZ_JAKFFD010000147.1, forward strand.
GGGGGACACGGTGACGCTGAACCAGGTCATCGCCGAGGTGGAAACCGCAAAGGCCGTAGTGGAGCTGCCGTCACCGTTCGCGGGCGTGATCACTGCGCTGCATGAAGAGCCGGGAACAATCGTGGAGGTGGGCAAGCCGATTGTCTCCTTCGAAGTAGCGGACGACGGCGGCGCCTCACCTTCAGGGGCTGCGCCCGCCGGGGCGGCCACTGCTGCAGCGGGGACCGCGAAACGCGAGCCGAACCTGGTTGGGTACGGCGCCGTCGTCGAAAGCTCAGGCCGTCCCGCCCGCCGGGCCCGCACGTTCGCCACCCCGGCGGTTGAGCCTGTTCGCGGCCCCGTGGTTGAGCCTGTCAGGACCGAAACCCCGGTGGTTGAGCCTGTCGACACCGACACCGCGGAGCGTCCCCGCTCCACCCCGCCGGTCCGGAAGCTGGCCAAGGACCTCGGCGTCGAGCTGGCCGCGGTCGCGGGCACCGGAGCCGGCGGCCTGATCACGCGGGAGGATGTCCAGAATTTTGTTGGCGGCGGCGAATTGTCCGCACCGGTACGCCATCTTTCCGCCGTATCCGGTTCGGATTCCCCCACTGGACTGGCGCCACAGGGTGGGCGGGAAGTCCGGACTCCCATCAAGGGTGTCCGCAAGTTCACGGCCGCCGCGATGGTGGCAAGTGCGTTCACGGCTCCCCACGCGACGGAATTCCTCACGGTGGATGTCACGCCCACCATGGACCTGCTGGCCAAGCTGAAGACGAGCCGGGCCTTTTCCGGCTACAAGCTCACGCCGCTGACGATGGTGGCGAAGGCTGTGCTGATCGCGCTGCGGCGGAACCCGTCGCTGAACTCGCGGTGGGAGGAAGCCAGCCAGGAGATCGTGCAGTTCAACTACGTGAACCTGGGCATCGCCGCCGCAACTCCGCGCGGGCTCACCGTACCGAACATCAAGGACGCGGATACCCTGTCGCTGCTGGAACTCTCCGCAGCCCTGACCGGGCTGACCGAGACGGCACGGGCCGGCAAGACCGCGCCGGCAGACCTGTCCGGCGGTACCATCTCCATCACGAATATCGGGGTCTTCGGCATCGATGCGGGTACTCCCATCCTGAACCCCGGCGAGGCTGCCATCCTGGCCATGGGGGCAGTGCGGAAAATGCCGTGGGAATTCCAGGATGAGGTGGCCCTGCGCCAGGTCATGACGCTGAGCCTGTCCTTTGACCATCGCCTGGTGGACGGGGAGCAGGGTTCGAGGTTCCTCGCCGACGTTGGCGCCATCCTGGCCGAACCCGGCATGGTGCTCACGATGGTCTAACCCACGAGTTTTTGTCCAGATAATCCGGGTTTCGGGCGGTTGAACCCGCTTTATCTGGACAAAAACTCCAGGGCTGTCCCGGTCAGGGGGCTTGGGGAACGTTCACCGTGAGTGCAGCCAGCGCCATGCTTTCGAGAAGCGGCCGGGCCGTTTTGGGCGCGATTTTCCGTCCGTGGTTCCGCACCGAGTGTGGTGTGGAGTTGATCAGGCCGAACGTAGCGTGCGCCCGCATCCGCAGTTCGACGGCGTCGGTGCCCGGATGCAGCAGCGCCAGGACCTCCACCCAAATCTCCACGTAGTTCCGCTGCAGTGCCCGTACCTCGGACTGGTCCTTCTGGCTGAGGTTGCTGAAATCCCGGTCCTGCACCCGGATCACGTCGGGCTTGCCAAGGGCAAACTCCACTTGGAACCCCACCAGCCTGCGGAGCGCTGCGAGCGGGTCCGTAGTCTCGGCAATGACGCGCCGGCCGCCGTCGAGCAGCTCGCGGCTGACGGTAAGCAGCAGGTCTCCCAACACCGCCTGCTTGCCCTGGAAGTGGCGATAGACGGCCGGGCCGCTGACACCCGCTGCTGCGCCCAGGTCTTCCAGCGATACCCGGTTGAATCCGTGCAGGGCGAAGAGCCCCGCGGCGGCGGCAAGCAGCGCCTGGCGGCGGTTCTCCTTCGCCTGGCTGCGGGGAGTTCCGGGAGTTGCGGGGGCTGCCGCGGCCGCGGGTGTTCCTGGGGCTGCCGGCGTCGCCGAAGCGGCCTGCGCTGCCGAAACGGGTCGTATTGCCGCGTTCGGATGCTCAGACTGGGCCGGTGCGGACGGCTTGACCGGTCGGGTGGTGGGCACGCTTTTCCTCCTAGGAACAGCCGATTCTAGCAATGTCCTGTTGTGTTGGACATCACAGTTAATAAAGACTAACCTGAATTCCAGTTATAAAGCATTAACCGAGCTGGCTCTTACGGCTCTCGCCGGAGCCCTGGTGGCTTTCAATAGATGACGAACGGATGCAGTCGATGGAGACTCTCGCCAGCCGGCTTGATGCCGCAAGTGAAGCGTTTGCTGCAAACAACGCTGCCCAGCTCGCGCTGGCCGCCGAGCTCCGGACCAGGCTGGCTGAGGCCGCGTTGGGCGGGCCGGAGAAGTCGAGGGAGCGCCATGTGGGGCGCGGGAAGCTGCTGCCCCGGGAGCGCATTGACCGGCTGCTGGATGATGGCAGCCCGTTCCTGGAGATCGCGCCGCTGGCAGCCAACGGCATGTACAACAACGACTCGCCGGGAGCCGGGGTTATTGCCGGCATCGGCCTGGTCCACGGCCGCCAGGTGCTGGTGATCTCCAACGATGCCACCGTCAAGGGCGGCACCTACTACCCGATGACCGTGAAGAAGCACCTCCGCGCCCAGGAGATAGCGCTGGAGAACCGGCTGCCGTGCATCTATCTGGTGGATTCGGGCGGGGCATTCCTCCCGAAGCAGGACGAAGTTTTTCCCGACAAGGAGCATTTCGGCCGGATCTTCTTCAACCAGGCGAAGATGTCTGCCGCGAAGATCCCGCAGATCGCCTCGGTGATGGGCTCCTGCACGGCAGGCGGCGCTTACGTTCCGGCGATGAGCGATGAGACGGTGATCGTGCGGAACCAGGGCACTATCTTCCTGGGCGGTCCGCCGCTGGTGAAGGCTGCCATCGGGGAGATCGTCACGGCGGAGGAACTGGGCGGCGGTGACGTGCACTCGAAGATCTCCGGTGTCACCGACCACCTGGCGGAGAACGATGAGCATGCCCTGCAGATCGTCCGGGACATCGTCTCCACACTGCCGAGGCCGGCTGCCCCTGCCTGGGATGTGGACACCGTCGTCGAGCCCCTCGCGGATCCGGCGGAGTTGTACGGCGCCGTCCCGACGGACGTCAACGCGCAGTACGACGTCCACGAGGTCATTGCCCGGCTGGTGGACGGCAGCAGGTTCCACGAGTTCAAGAAGGAGTACGGCACCACCCTGGTCACGGGTTTTGCCAGACTGCACGGGCACCCGGTGGGGATCGTGGCCAACAACGGCGTGCTCTTCAGCGAGTCCTCGCTCAAGGGCGCGCACTTCATCGAACTCTGCGACCAGCGCGGCATTCCGCTAATTTTCCTGCAGAACATTTCCGGGTTCATGGTGGGCAGGGATTCCGAGCAGGGTGGCATTGCCAAGAACGGCGCCAAGATGGTCACCGCCGTCGCCACCGCCCGGGTGCCGAAGCTGACCGTCGTCATTGGCGGGTCCTTCGGCGCCGGCAACTACTCCATGTGCGGGCGGGCGTACTCGCCGCGCTTCCTGTGGATGTGGCCGGCAAGCCGCATCTCGGTGATGGGAGGGAACCAAGCATCCGGCGTTCTCGCAACCGTCAAGCGTGATCAGTACGAGGCCCGTGGCGAGGAATGGTCCGCAGAGGATGAGGAAGCCTTCAAGGCCCCGATCAAACAGCAGTACGAGGACCAGGGCAGCCCGTACTATTCCACCGCCCGCCTCTGGGACGACGGCGTGATCGACCCCGCGGATACCCGCACCGTCCTGGGGCTGGCGCTCGACGTCGTCTCCCGCACCCCCCTGCCGGAGACCTCCTTCGGCCTTTTCCGGATGTGAGCCAGCCATGACCGTTTCCATGCCCGCCGTTCCGTCCGCAATCCGGCAGAAGCCGCTGTTCAGCACCGTGCTCGTCGCCAACCGCGGGGAGATCGCCTGCCGCGTCATCCGCACACTGCGTGCCCTGGGCATCCGCTCCGTAGCCGTCTATTCCGACGCCGACGCCGGGGCCCGCCACGTTCGCGAGGCTGACACCGCCGTGCGGATCGGCCCTGCCGCTGCTGCAGAAAGCTACCTGAAGATTGAGGCGATCCTCCAGGCCTGCCGCGAGACGGGCGCCGAGGCCGTGCACCCCGGCTACGGCTTCCTCAGCGAGAACGTCGATTTTGCCCGCGCCCTCGAAGCCGCCGGCATCACCTTCATCGGCCCCGGCGTTGAGTCCCTGAACGTCATGGGCGACAAGATCCGCTCCAAGAACCACGTGGCCGGCTACGGAGTCCCCGTAGTGCCGGGCATCGCCGAACCGGGCATGACTGACGCGCAACTCATGGAGGCCGCGCCCGCCGTCGGGTTCCCGCTCCTGATCAAGCCGTCAGCGGGCGGCGGCGGCAAGGGCATGCACATCGTGGAGCGCCCCGAGGACCTCGAAGCCACGCTGGCCACCGCCCGCCGCGTCGCCGCGAGCGCCTTCGGCGACGACACCCTTTTCCTTGAACGGCTGGTCCGCACGCCGCGGCACATCGAGGTCCAGGTTCTGGCGGACAACCACGGCAACGTGATCCATCTGGGGGAGCGGGAATGCTCGCTGCAGCGCCGCCACCAAAAGGTGATTGAGGAAGCGCCGTCGCCGCTGCTGGAGTCATTGCACGACGGCGGGGCCACCCGGGCCCGGATCGGCGAAGCCGCCTGCCAGGCGGCCCGCAGCGTCCACTACAGCGGCGCGGGAACTGTGGAGTTCCTGGTCTCCGACGAGGCCCCTGACGAGTTCTTCTTTATGGAGATGAATACCCGCCTCCAGGTGGAGCACCCGGTGACCGAAATGGTCACCGGCGTTGACCTGGTCGAATGGCAGGTCCGCATCGCCGCCGGTGAGGAACTGACCGTCCGCCAGGCCGACGTCGAACTCAACGGGCACGCCGCCGAAGCCCGCGTCTACGCGGAAATCCCGGAGCGGAACTTCATGCCGTCCACCGGGACCGTGCTCCTGCTGGACGAAATGCCCCATCACGGAGCCGGCATGATCCGCGTGGATTCGGCCCTGCTTGAGGGGCTCGAGATCTCCTCCAGCTACGATCCGATGATCTCCAAGGTCATCGCGTGGGGCCCGGATCGCACCGTTGCCCTGGATACCTTGGACGCGGCACTCGCCGGCTACACAGCCCTTGGCATCGACACGAATGTTGAGTACCTGAGGCTGCTGATCAACGACGCCGACGTCCGCGCCGGGCATCTGGACACCGGCCTGATCGAGCGCAAGATGCCAGACTTCGCCTTCCGGCGGATTGACGACGCCGAACTGGTCGCGGCCGCCCTGTACGCCGTTTTGAACGGGGAACCGGGCAGCGCGGTGACACCCTCCGGTCCGTGGCAGGCCGGCAACGGCTGGCGGATCGGCGCGCCGGCACCCCGGCGGATCAGCCTGGGAATGCCCGACGGCGGCATCGCAACGGTGAGTGTGACGGGCCGCGTGTCGGCCGGCCCGGTCCAGGTCTGCGTCGGTGAAGGGCCCTGGCGGACGGCCTCGCTGCGACTGCCGGGCGGCGGGAGCCTGGTCCTGACCCTCGACGGCGAAACCACGGAGTATTCCCTGGCCCCGGTGACGTGGGGTTCCGGCAGCCCGGATCCGGACAACCTGCCCGCAGGAGTTCCCACGGAACTGTTCCTCGGCAACGGAGGCTGGTCCTGCCGGCTGGAGGCGCTGACGCGGGAGTCTCGGCTTGTCCGGGTGCTCGCCGCCGTCGAGCGCGAGGAAGGCACCGCGGACCCGGAGGTGCGCTCGCCCATGCCCGGCACGGTGGTATCCGTTGCGGTCAGCAACGGCGACACCGTGGAAGCCGGCCAGGTCCTACTCTCCGTGGAAGCCATGAAGATGGAACACCAGCTCGTGGCAGAGGTGGCCGGCACGGTCCACATCAGCATCAAGGCCGGTCAGCCGGTCAAAGCGGACCAGGTGCTGGCCACCATCCACCCGTCAACCACCGATCCAGACGCAGATTCACTTCAGGATTCCAACACGGAGTCGAACACGGAGTCGAACAAGGACTCCAACAAGGAGTCCGACAACACAGGCAAGGGAGCCTAGCCATGGCAGATTTTGAGCTCAGTGAGGAATACCAGGACCTCAGCGACACCGTCCGGGATTTCGCGGACAACGTGGTGGCGCCGGTCTCGGCCAAGCACGATGAGGAGCACAGCTTCCCGTACGAGGTGGTGTCCCAGATGGCGGACATGGGCCTGTTCGGGCTGCCGTTCCCGGAAGAGCACGGCGGGATGGGAGGGGACTACTTCGCT
>NZ_JAKFFD010000045.1:0-2611 GCF_036675385.1 Pseudarthrobacter sp.
GAGCGGGTGTTCAGCTCGCGTTCCGCGGGCACGAACAGCCGGTCCCGGAGCCCCGGGGTCCGCTCAAGCTGGCGGCCGAACCGCTCGATGTCTACAACGTCTACGCCAATGCCAACGATCATGGCGCTATTCTACGGGGACGCTCACCGCCTGCCGTGCACAACCTGCGGCATAGGCCCCCTTGCCCCGGACGCTAGTGCCGTAGACTCGCGTGTGCCCAAGGACTGTCGAGCTCGTGTGAGGACGGACGGGAATGGTGCACCACCGACTGAAGAAGCATGACTGTACTCTTCACACCGCTGATGTTGTCGAGCGCCTGGGACTCCTCGTGCCATGCATCGCGGAGGAGGAGGTCGGACCGGTTCGGCCGGCCGAGTTGGCGGACTGGATCTCCGTCGAGGCCGAGGACGAACCCGAGATCGCCAAACACGGCTGGCTGGTGGAACTGGACGACGGGGTCGGCCTGCTCGTTCGCCCCGATCACGACGATCTGGCGGACCTGTTGGGAGAGCAGGTCGGTGTCCGCTCGGTTGTCCAGCTCGATCGCGAAGTGTTCGCCGTCGAAGCGCCCCGGTTGTGTGCCGATGGACTGCGCGCAGCCGTTATGCAGGCCGTCGCTGCTGCCAACAGCAGGGCCCATAACCCGCATCCGGCGGGTCAGCCGGGCGCCCCGGCCGGAGACGGCGTCGCCCCGCCCGACCCAGGCGCCACGGCTCAGACAACACAGCCGGCACCGACCATGGAACCTCCCGAGGATGACGACCTGTGCCGGCTGGTCTCCGGAGACGCCGCCAGTGACGGCCAGAGAGTTCAAATATGGGTCAACCGGAACGGCATCCTCATCCTGCCCGCCGGCACCATCCCGCACGGCCCCCTGGACCACAGCGAGAACCCACACTTTCAGCGCGCCATCGTTACGTCAGCTCGTGCGTCCGAACTTGCAAAGCGCCATGCAGGAAGATGGATCCCCTATTCCTCCCTCAGCGACGTCGGGCTGCTCCGCCCCGGGCTGGTGCGGCGTCGCTGGAGAGCTACCGTCGTCGAGCGAAGTGGCGCTTCTGCCTCGTTGAGCTGGCGAGGTACCCGTCCACACGCCCTGCTATTCGGGGTCTACGTCGTCGCCGGGCGCAGCCGCGGACCGGTGGACGGACTGCCCTAAGAGGGCGGGGCGAGCCGGGTAATAAACGGACGCCCCGAGCCTAAGGCTCGGGGCTTCCGTTTCGCTTGGTACCGACCGGCTCTTGGCCAGCTGGTCCGCGGTTACTCTACGGTGACGCTCTTGGCGAGGTTGCGGGGCTGGTCCACGTCGTAGCCCTTGGCCGAGGCGAGGGCCAGGGCGAAGATCTGCAGCGGGACGGTGCTGAGCAGCGGGGCCAGCAGCACGGGGGTTTCCGGGATGTAGAAGACGTGCTCGGCGTAGGCCTTGACTGCTTCGTCGCCCTCTTCGGCGATCACAATGGTCTTGGCGCCGCGCGCCCGGACTTCCTGGATGTTCGAGACCACCTTGGCGTGCAGTGAGTCACGGCCGCGCGGGGACGGGACCACCACGAAGACGGGCTGGCCCTCCTCGATCAGCGCGATGGGGCCGTGCTTGAGCTCACCGGCGGCGAAGCCCTCGGCGTGGATGTAGGCGAGCTCCTTGAGCTTCAGCGCACCTTCCATCGCCACCGGGAAGCCGACGTGGCGGCCCAGGAACAGCACAGACTTCGCATCCGCCATGGACACGCCGAGTTCCTTGATCTGCGCCTCGTTGTCCAGGATCCGCTGGATCTTGGCCGGGATCTTGTTCAGGTCCGCCAGGATGTCCTTGATCTCGCCCTGGAACTTGTTCCCGCGCAGCTGCGCCAGGTACAGGCCCAGCAGGTACGCGGCCGTGATCTGGGCCAGGAACGCCTTGGTGGAGGCGACGGCGATTTCCGGGCCGGCGTGCGTGTACAGCACGGCGTCGGATTCACGCGGGATGGTGGAGCCGTTGGTGTTGCAGATCGAGACCGTCTTGGCGCCCTGTTCCTTGGCGTAACGGACAGCCATCAGGGTATCCATGGTCTCCCCCGACTGGGAGATCGAGACGATCAGGGTGTTCTCGTCCACGATCGGGTCCCGGTACCGGAACTCGTGGGAGAGCTCCACCTCAGTGGCGATCCGGCACCAGTGCTCGATGGCGTACTTGGCCACCTGCCCGGCATACGCCGACGTCCCGCAGGCCAGCACAATGATCTTGTCGACGTTCTTGAGCAGCTGCGGGTCAATGCGGAGCTCATCCAGGGTCAGCCTGCCGTTGACGTCCGAGCGGCCCAGCAGGGTCTGCAGCACGGCGTCGGTCTGGTCATGGATTTCCTTCTCCATGAAGGACGGGAAACCGCCCTTCTCCGCCGATTCCGGATCCCAGTCCACGTGGTATTCCTTGCCCTCGGCCGGGGCGCCATAGAAATCGGTGATCTCCACCGTGTCCGCGGTGATGGTGACAATCTGGTCCTGGCCCAGCTCCACCGCACGGCGGGTGTAATCGATGAACCCGGACACATCCGAGCCCAGGAAGTTCTCGCCCTCGCCCAGGCCCACCACCAAAGGTGAGTTACGGCGGGCGGCAACCACAACGTCCGGCTGGTCC
>NZ_JAKFFD010000056.1:0-12870 GCF_036675385.1 Pseudarthrobacter sp.
GCAAGGGCCGGGGACTCCTGAGAGGAACTATCGGGTCAACTGCCCATGCAGTCCTTCACCACACCACGGGACCTGTATTAATCTCCCGGCCCCTGGAGCCCGGCAGGACCGCGGGCAATGTGACAACTTGAGCCGCCGCCGTCGCCATCCTTGAGGTCTTGTCACTGAGCCAGGTCCACGCACGGCGGCACCCTGTCGATCGACTGGCGCAAGGAGACGCGGCCCTCGACACAGTTCGCCGAAAGATCCTGCGGCCCGGAGACCTCCGTAGTGATCTGAACTAGGTGCTCTTTGAGTCCGGACTGCCAGGGTTCGCGGTCAGGAACGGCTTTCTGGAGACTGGCTGGGTCCACGGCAACGACCCAGGCATTTCCTTGACACAACGCTCCACACGTCTGTGGCGTAAGCGTTCAGCCCGTCTGTCTCAAAGGCCACCACGACGCCGCTGAGCAGGGCACGAAGTCTCGTTCCGGGCGCCGTGCGGATAACCACCGTTTCCCCGACGGTCACGAAGTTCACGGGAAGAATCTCGGGGACCGCACCGTTGATCACGGCCAGCGCCCGATATAGGACGACTGCAGGTACTTCCAGCAGTCATCCAGGGCGAGAACTTTTGCGTGAGGCTCTGACGAGCTGCCCATGGAACTGATCCATGCCCTCCGGTCCCAGCGTTCACGAACCACACGGTCAGCGCCTTCTTCCCAGGCAGACAGGACCAAAGCCTCTGGGTCCTGTCTGCCGTGTCCGCAACCCTTAAGGAGTCGGGCACATCTCCTGCCCCGACGGGCATCTGAGCAAGGAGGAAGACATGGCTGATTTGATGAAATGGTTTGACACCCGGCGCTCCCCCGTCGAGATGATTGAAAGACTTTTCGAAGGTGACACCGTGGCCTCGGGGATCCGCGTCGAAGAATCGGTTGAAGGCGACACCCTCGTGGTCCGGGCCGAACTCCCAGGAATCGATCCGGACAAGGACGTCAGCGTCACCATCGTTGACGGTGCCCTTGAGATCAAGGCCGAGCGCAGGGAGAAGTCCGAGCAGAAGGATAAGAACAGTTACCGCTCGGAGTTCCGCTATGGTTCATTCGTCCGGAGGCTCGCTCTGCCCGACGGCGTTCAACAGGAGGACATCACTGCCTCCTACAAGGACGGGGTGCTGGAGGTCCGGACGCCCGTGCCTACGGCTGCCCAGCAGCCGCCGGCGAGGAAGATCGAGATAACGCGCGGCTAGAACGCGGCTAGAAGCAGGGTCCGGCACGGATCAGCCGAACAGGACCGCTGCCTCCCGGTAGCGGTCCTCAGGAACGGTCTTGAGCCGGCCCAGTGCAACCTCGAAGCCGACGTTCACGGTGCTGGTACCGCGCTGGGAGACCATGGTCCCCCAGCAGCCGTATGCAGCGGAATCCACGGCTGCCGTTCCCAGCCTGGTAGCCAGCACCTTCCCTTAACCGGCAACAAGTGGGAACTGTCGTGTGTGTCACCGGCGCCCAGACGGACCCGTTCGGAGCCGACCTGCAGCCAGATGGCGACGGCGTCGCCTGAAACAGGCCTCGATTACTCAGCCGCGCAGTCGAATTGTAAGGCGCCTATCCGCATAATCGCTAAGTAGAGACCCCAAGCCCTTGATCCCAGACCCAGGCATCCGACAAGTGAAGAGACGTCCGACGAAATGCCTTCTCGACTGGTCTCCCCACCCTCCGGGACGATTTCGAATCACCTCGCTCGAGCTGTTCGGCGATCTGGCGCGCCTGCTCATGTTCCCCACGTATTCGATCCGGACACCTATCTTGACGGCAGGTGCCTCTGGCGGTTTAGGTCCTTGGACTCTGTCGGCGGGAAGGCAATGTGTTCAGAATCGGAGTAGTAAGTGGAGATGAAGGGTGGCGGTCATGATGTGGGGCTGCGGGACAAACATGGGCTGGATTTGGCTCTGGGGCTTTCTCATGCTCATGGGGACCGCAGACTTGGTTTTGCCATGAAAGACCAAATTGAGGTTTATACCGACAACGCTGGTTTCTTCAGGTTCAGGATCAAGAGTGGCAACGGGGAGGTCATTGTCACAAGCGAAGCTTACGGTGGTAAAGACGAAGCTCTGGAGAACCTTGAATCAGTGAAGAACAGCGCCGCTTCTGCTCCGGTCGTGGACCTCACCGGATCCTGAAAAGTGGGCTGCCGCGGAGTTCTCGGACATTGGTCCCCTACCGAGACCATCTCCAAGCCCGTGGCCTCCATGCCATGGGCGCCGACGGGCCGTTGCGCAGCGGTGAAGAAGACAACGCGGCCAGCTGGACCAAGCAGCTGCTGACGACGCTTCATCGGAAGCCCTCGCATGAACGGCGGCCTCCGCGCGGTGATCAGTTCTCAGTACCGCTCCGGTTCGTCTCCCAGTTCAAAATGGCGGCCGTGAATGACGGTCGGAGTGATCTCCACATATGTGTACTTGCGCGTCGGAATCCAGGGTTTGAGCGGGAGCTTGTCAGCCTCATCGATCTCAGACTGTGACTCGATGACTCTGGCGGTTCCCACCACCACCACACTCCAAGCCTCCTCGTCGATCACTTCGTCCACTTCAAAGGCGACTCTTTCGTTCACCGTCAGTTCGGCGAGCTTAGTTCCTGGATTTGTTCGCATCAGCAATACCCCGGCGTGCGCGAGGAAATTTATGGGGTAGATGTCGGGCTTACCCAAAGCGCAAACGGCCAGGCGGCCGTGTTGGCATCGCTTGAGTACCTTCCACGACTGTTCGTCGGACAGTACCGCTCCAGGACGTTCATCACTTTCCATAGCCTGATCCTCCTGCGTTCTGCGATGGCCGCCCTGCCCTGTCGGAGGAAGCGTGCCATCTCGTGGATCTAGTCTTCCCGTGATCCGCTGCCATCGACAGGGTCCGAAGTCACATCTGATTTTGCAGCGTTGAAGCGCAGTGTTCAGCCGACGTAAGACCTATCCTGATGCCGGGCGTCCACCAGCCCAAGCGATATCAGCAGCCTCGACTCAAGGGCGGTCATACGGCTGGCGTTAGGAGCAGTTAGGTAGAGGCTTTGGACCCGAGGCATGAAGAACTGCGGCGCCAACCCGGCAATCCGTGCTCATCCGGTCAGTGACCTTTGGCCCTAACGACGACCGATCAACCGGACCAGTCTTAGATCACAGCCACCAACGGACGAGCCGGAGACCTCCATGGCCAGGAAACAGCCCCCACGGATCATTGTTGGAGTTGACGGTTCCCGAGCCTCCATTGAGGCTCTTCGGGAGGCGCAAGAACTGGCCGTGCCATTGGGCGCCACGGTCGAGGCATGGACCTGCTGGGAGTTTCCCATCGGCTATGAGGCCTACCTCGCGATGGGAGTTGACGGATTCGCCCGCCCCGCGGAGGAGTCCCTCGAAGTAGCCGTCCGAAAGGCCTTCGGCCCCGAGCAGCCTCGAAACGTGGTCTCCCGGCTGGTGCACGGCCCTGCACGCTCTTCACTGATTGAAGCCAGCAGGAAGGCGCTTCTACTTGTAGTCGGCCGACGGGGACACGGCGGCTTCAAGGGACAACTGCTGGGCTCGGTCAGTTCTGCCTGCGTCGCCCACGCACACTGCCCAGTGCTGGTGGTTCATGCCGCGGAAAAGGGCCAACACGACGGCTCACAGCCCTCCCCTCCAGTCCGCAAAACCAAGGATCTGGCATCATGACCGCGGAACAGTTGCTGAAAGACGATCCACGCCTCGCCGCGAAGCTCTTTCCAACCTCCTTGGAACCTGCCCTGACGCGGCGCACCACTACGGGTGGACCAGGTTCCGCTCTGGAGCCCTGGGCTTCATTATCACGGTCATCTGGGCATCTGCAGTCATTGGACATTCGTGGCCGCACACTTGGATGCGCACAAAGGATGAGAGCGGTGCCGTTGCTTACCCCGGAACAGTGTTGCAGACCAAAGTCACCACTATCCGCCGCCAAGGAAGGAACATCACATGGAACGCGTCATTGACAAAGTAGCCCTGATCAGCGGGGGCGCACGCGGCATCGGCGCCGCTGTGGCCTCAAGGTTGCACGGTGAAGGCGCGAAGGTCGTTATAGGCGACGTTCTGGACGACGAGGGAAAGGAAGCCGCGGAGCGGATGGGCTCGGGCGTCCTCTACGTTCACCTCGATGTGACCAGTCCGAAGGACTGGGAGGCCGCAGTTACGACCGCCGTCGAGACGTTCGGAGGTCTTCACATTCTGGTGAACAATGCAGGCATCGTGAACTTCGCCTCGATTGAGGACTACACCCTGGAGCAATGGAACACCGTCATCGCCGTCAACCTGACCGGCACCTTCAACGGGATCAAGGCGGCCATACCGGCACTTAAGCTGTCCACGGGTGGGGCCATTATCAACATTTCCTCGATTGCCGGCATGCGGGGATATGAGCAGATCCCGGGATACACGGCCTCGAAGTTCGGCGTGCGCGGACTCACGAAGAGTGCTGCGCTCGACTTGGGGCACCACGGCATCAGGGTGAACTCAGTCCATCCCGGTGTTATCTCTACTCCGATGACGGCCGGCATGACGTTTGACATGAGCCATGTAGCGCTTAACCGAATAGGCCATCCCGGGGAAGTTGCGGACCTCGTCCTTTACTTGTCCTCGAACGAATCGTCGTTCGTTACCGGAGCCGAATTCGTCATCGACGGTGGTGACACAGCAGGGACGGTAACCCCGCGCGAGGAAGGCTAGTCCACGCGGCAGCCGATATCTCCCCTGTCTCATTATGCCTTCACAAGCGGCAGCTCTCCCAGGTGTGTCCGTCACCATCGGTTGCACGCGTATGGCCGCATTCGCCGCCACCGGTAGCTTCGAATGCCTCCCTCAATTCAGCGACACCCGCCCAGTAAGCGACATGTCGAGGGCTTCCGTAGTCAAAGGGACAGCCAGGGTCCTTGAGCACAGCACGGATATTGCCGCCGCCGAGGCGCTGAACCTCAAGACGTGGGTCCCGACGCTCGAAGACTTCTACGTGGAAATCAAACCGTCGCGTGTCAGGGGGGTACTTCAACCTGGGCGAACAGCCGGAGCGCTTCTGACGCGGCAGGAGTTCCTGCTCCGTGTTCGAGGGTTCTGACCGGCTGTCTGAGGATGCTCTTCAGCTTCACCCCGACCTCGGTCCCGATGTGGCCACCTTCAGAGTTGAGCGCACGGACGAACGTGACGTCAAGCCTTCACTGCCGGGCCAGTACGTGTCCATCAAGATGAAGATGCCCGACGGCGTCCACGAGCCCCGCCAGTACAGCCTCACCAAAGCCGACGACGGCCGCCACCGGCAGTTCGCCGTCAAGCGGGTCCGGACGCCCGGCCCGACGGAGAGATGTCCAACCTCCTCCACGACTCCGTGAACGTCGGAGTCGAGGTGGTTCTCTCCGCACCGTTTGGCGACGTGGTCATGGAGTACACCGACCGTCCCGTGGTGCTCGCCAGCGCCGGAATCGGCATACGCCGATGGCAGGCAGGCTGTCCCGCCTGGCGAAAGCGGGTGCGTAGCGAAAAGTCCTGTTCCTCCATGGCCACCTGGCTCCTGACCGCGCCCGGTCCGATCGAAACGGAAGCCAGCCACCGCGACGTATTCTCGCGCTTCATGGACGTCCGTGAAGTCGACCTGCCAGAGGACGCGGAGTACTACCTGTGCGGGCCGGTGGTCTTCATGCAGTCCGTACGCACAGCTCTGGTCGCGCGCGGGGTCCCGCCAAAGGACATCCAGTACGAAGTCTTCGGTCCGGCTGAGCCGCGGGCCTAATGTCCCAAGCCTGCCCCCGGCACAATCAACACGGACAGGCGGATAGAACCCAGCAGAGTTGCTCACCAGAAACGTGCTGCCGTTAACTGCGGAATGATAAGGCTTAGACGCCGAAGGGTGAGGGCCGAGCCCACCGGACCCAGGTTCACCGACCGCAAGCCCACCGTGAACGATCTGATCGGGGCGCAACTTTAGTTCGAACCGCCTAAGCTATTCAGGTTCAGCAGCCCCTGGCGTTCTCTGTATTACTCAAGTCCCGCGCGGGTGGCCTCGTCCACGGACGTGCGCCACAACATGGACGTGGTGACGCTGAAGCGCCTGCCTGTTACCGACTGGGGAACGATCCGGATCAGATGGTCTTGTCCAACCCCCTGCCAGGGGAAAAGTGCGCGGCGGATTTCGTCCATGGCCGGACCAGTGGGCGTTGTCTCCTCAGCCCGACCTTTGACCACAACGCTCCAGGCCAAGCCGAATTCGGCGCTCACCGCGTCCGCCTCCAAAGCAACGACGGCGTCGGCTTCAATCGCCTGCTGCTTTGTTCCGCTGCCCGTGCGGAAGACGAGTGTCCGGTTGTCGATCGTGAAGTTCACCGGGAAGACGTCGGGATGGCCATCGACGATGACCGCGAGCCGTCCCACGGGCGTTTGTCCCAGCAGCCTCCAACAATCGTCCGGATCGAGAATCTCTGGCTCAGGCACTATCTTCTTGTCGGTCATGTGGAGATCCTACGGGGGGTTGCTCTGCCCAAACAAGGCCCAAAGACCCAAGAGCCGCCCGTAAGAAAACCGTCGCAGAATGAGTCCGCTCAGGCATTGATGTGGGCCGAAAGCGACCGTGAAGCTGCTCAACGAACTTCGATGACGCCCATCATTCCCTGGTCTTCGTGGTCGAGGATGTGGCAGTGGTATACGGAACGGCCCCTGAAGTCCTCGAAAGCCACCCTGACCTTCACCTGCCCGTTCGACGGGACGTTGACAACGTCCCGTCGAACAACGGAATCCAGGAGCTGACCGTTTTCCTCGATGAGCTGCATCGGCCACACATGGAGGTGGAACGGGTGATCCATGGGACTGGTGTTGACCAGCGTCCATTCCTCTACGCTGCCGGCCGCAACGGTTGTGTCTGTTCTGGCCTCGTTGAACTCCCCTCCGTTGATGGTGAAGCGCATCATGCCCATTCCCGTGCCGAGAGTCAGCTGCCTGTGGGCTGCCGCGGGGGAGGATCTCAGGTCATCCGGTTCCGCCCGGGCGGCCACGGCATTCAAGGGTTCAATGGGTTCGCCGGCTACGTGCAGTGTCGCCAAGGCGACTCGGTTTGGATCCTCCGGGCGCGGCCCGCCGGGTCCGCCACTACCCATCATCCCCGGCATGGTACCGCGGTCGTAGTAAGTCGCGCGCAGGAAAGAGTCACCGGCGGCCGTGGTGACCAGTAGGTCTGCCCGGTTTCCCGGTGTCAGCAGCAGCTCTTCCACGTCTACCGGCTTCTGGAAGCGGCCGGAGTCGATGCCCAGGAGCTGCAACTGCTGACCATCGAGCCGCAGCCGGAGATAGCGGGACACGCACGCATTGACGATCCGCCACCTTTCGCGCTCTCCTGGGCGGACGCTGACCTGCGGGTTGCTTTGACCGTTGACGAGGATGAATTCGCCCTGGCGGCCCATCATCCGTTCCATCTCTGAGACCGGCGGGATGTTGCCCAGTCCGTCCAAGGTGATATCGGACACCAGCAGCACCCGTTCCCGGCTGGCCGCAACGGGCTGGGGGTCCTCCACGATGATCGCTCCGAAGAGGCCGGCGAAAATCTGATCGGCGACCATGCCGTGACGGTGCGGGTGGTACCAGTACACGCCCGGCGGGTGCTCGGCAGGAAGCCTGTACTCGTAGTCAAAGGTGCTGCCGGGATCCACGGACACGAAGACATTGTCGCCGTTGCCCTGCGGGGAGACATGGAGCCCGTGCACATGCAGGTTTGTTGGCCGATCCAGGTTGTTGACAAGCCGGACGTCCAGGACATCTCCCGGCCGCAAACGAAGAGTTGGGCCCGGGATCCCCCCGTTATAGGCAAGGGCCAAGGCCTGCAGCCCTGCGAGCGGTATGCGCCCCGGCCCCGCGACGAGACGGACGTCCAGCCGGCCGCCTTCGCTGCGCAGATCCGGTGGCTGGGTCAGCTCACCTCCCGTGACGGGGGCGGGCCGGGATGTCAGTGTCCAGAACAGGCCTGCCCCGCCCACGACGGTGCCCGCTACGCCAAGTCCGCCCAGCAGCAGAGCGTTGCGCCGGCTGATGGGCTGCACTACGGCCCCTCACCCAGCACCCGGAGCTGGGCGCGGTACTGCTCCGCGGTCAGCTCTCCCTTCGCGAAGCGTTCATCCAGGATCTGGCGCGCCCTGCTCCTTCCCGGTGGGGGCCCGCCCGGCCCCTGCCGGCCGCTCTGGCCATATCCGTTACCGCTGCCAAACATCCGGACGGCAAGCAGAACCAATACCGCGGTCCCCGCGAGCATGAGAAAACCCCAGAGCCATATCCAGCCCATGTTCCCGTAACCCCACATCATGACCGGCACCTTTCGGACTGAGCCAGTTACTATTCCGATTCTGAACCCGATGCCGGCCCTCCGCCAGAGCCCGAAGGCCTGGACCGCCCGTTACTGGTTCCTCATCGCCGTCGCTGCCGTCGACGGCCGGACCAATAGCGCCATTACACGGAGCTAGGCCAGGAGATCCAGAAGACGGAGGGCCTTGTTGGCGGAGCTCTTTTCCGTCCTCTCCTCGGAGATGTTCAGGCGGCCGAGCATACACACAGTACGGATAAGGCAGTTGACCCAGGTCCTCCGCCCGCCAGGGAGGAGAACCCAGGCTCTGTGCATTGGAAGCACTTGTGCCTAGGATCGGCATATGGAGAACAAGCCGAGTGAAACTACGACCGAGCGGTTGGCTGTCCACGAGTGCTGGAGTCTATTGCGGCTGGTATCTGTGGGCCGCCTGGCGGTATGGGTCGGAGACGGCCCCGATATTTTTCCCATTAACTACACGACCGACCACGGCACGATAGTCTTCCGGACAGACTCGGGGACGAAGCTTGAAGGCGCCTTGGGTGATTATCCCGTAGCTATGGAAGCCGATGGGGTTAATCCGGAAACAGGAGTGGCTTGGAGCGTTGTGATCCGCGGCAAGGCAGAACTTCTGACAAAAACAAAGGATGTTCTCGACACGTTCTCCCTGCCGCTGTTTCCCTGGCAAGCAGGAAAGAAAGACCACTTCGTACGGGTAATGCCCGATTCAATCTCCGGGCGCCGGTTTAGCGTCGCGGCCCCCAACACGTGGTGGACGCCCATTCAAGGGACCAAACCCACGGCCAGTGAATAACGAACCAGTATTCCCAGGCCCGGAAGAACGCACACCCCGGCGGGCACGTCATGGATGAGCGGCAGCAGCCCAGCGCTTCGGCCAATACTTGGCATGATGAACGGGTCACTCATGGCGTGGTCTTTATCTTTCCGCCGGAATTGCCGCGATTCTGTTCGTCGTGCTATTGATATCGGCACTGGTCATTGATTTCTGCCAGCCTGCCGATGTAGGAGGACGCCAGATATTTCCAGCAGTCCTCCACGGTAAAAACTTCGGCTTTCGGTCCCGGCTGTGAAGTGCCCATGGCCGTGATTCTATGCGTCCGGCTCGGGCGTGAGTAGAGCCCGAGTACCAGCTGTCGGTGTGGCGCAAGACAATATCCCCTGGTATCCGCGCCCTTTCTTACTCAGGCCAGCTGAACATGGTCATCGTCGCCAACACCGGCGCCATCCCCGATCTGGAGGTCTTTAGCTCCGGGTTTTCCCAAGCGTTTTCCCACCTTCGAAAGGGCTCGCAAGGGCCATGACGGCCGCAGGCTACAGAGGCAACACGCACAGGGTTCTCCCGACCATAAGATAAGGCATGGACTTCGAGGATGCGCTCTGGACGGTGTTAGGAGCCGTGCTGATTCTGCTAATGGTTGCAGACGTCTTCCATACACTCCTTTACCCGCACGGGTCCGGCCCGGTCTGCAGGACAATAATGCGCGGATTCTGGCTTCTCTCCAGATTGAGAGGGCGCGCTTCCACGATCGCGGCTCCCTTGGCAATGGCCGCTGTTATTGGCGCCTGGGCAGGGCTGGCCGTCATGGGCTGGGCTCTGCTCTACCTGCCACATTTGCCGGACGGATTCGTTTACGAAAGCGGTGTGCCGCAACGGGGTGACTTCGTCGAAGCGGTCTACATCTCCATGGTCACTCTATCCACCGTTGGGTACGGCGAAATAGTGGCAGGCCATCCTCTGCTCAGGCTGGTGACGGCATCCCAGGCCGTTACCGGGTTCGGGTTGCTCACGGCCACGGTCTCCTGGATCCTGCAAACCTACCCGGCTCTTAGCCGTCGCCGGGCTCTTGCCCACCGCCTGAACCTGTTCAGGGATGCGGCCGGTCCTGAGGGCGCATCTTCACTGGATCCACGGCATGCTGCCGGGCTGCTCGAATCACTGGCCGGGAACGTGGCTTCGGTCAGCATAGATTTGCTCTCATTCCATGAAACCTATTACTTCCACGAAGTCGAGCAGAGGGGTTCCCTGCCGGCCACCGTCACTTACGCACAGCAACTCGCGTCTGAAGCCCAAGCCAGTGAAAACAAGGAACTCCGATTTGCCGGACGGATGCTTGATGCAGCCCTGGAAGATCTCGCCGCAGTACTTCGCGGCAAATTCGGTCATCCAGGGACGACGTCCTCGGCCGTGTTTGATAGCTACGCACTGCACCACCGGCACCGGCAGCCCCGCGAACCGAACACAAAATAGCCTCCCAGCGTTGCCCAGACTGACGTCGCATGTGCTCGGGTCCGAAATATGGCTAGCGCTGGGGCTCCGGCCATTGTCGTATAGGGTTGGCGCGACGGCCACGGGAGCTGCCATCGCCTGGTCCATCGGAATGCTGCCCCGCAGTACGGGCGGCATGGACCTTAATGACCGCTTATGCTGCCGTTGGTCATCGTCCTCGGAAGCGTTCTCTGGCTCTCAATCCCCGCGCTGCAATGGATGGTCCTGCGACGTTTCGGTCGCCAGGGATCACCCACCTATTCGAAGGCGGACCTACGCCGATCAACCTCGGAAATCTTCCAGATGTCAGGCTTTACGGTATGGAACAGGCGTCCTGTTATGGATTCGGGAACCACGCGCATGTATATGTTCTTTTCCCCTGGCTCCCACGGCTGCAGACCCAGAGTGTCTGCAGCCTTCTTTTCGAGAGGGTCAAGAACGATCCGGATTTTTCCTTGGGCCACCACGCTCCACGCCATCTGCGTCCGCGGTTTATACCCGTCAACTTCTAACGCGGATTCAACGTCTAGACCCGCCCAAAACTTGCTGCCGACCGCTGACCTGAAGACCAAAGTCTCCCCGTCGACAACGTAATTAATCGGGAAGATGTCCGGACGGCGCTGGACGACGACTGCGAGCCGACCAACAGTGTCCGACCGCAAGAGATCCCAGCAGGCTTCCGGGCCGAGACGCTCAACCGCATTCTTGCCAGCCTTTTCCATGGCGAGATGCTACCCCTGATGGCAGACCCCGGTTAGGGGCTTACGTCCTAGTGCGGTGCGGCAAGCCCTCGTACGAACGGCGCTTTACCAAGGGCTGT
This sequence comes from Pseudarthrobacter sp., assembly GCF_036675385.1. Taxonomy (NCBI): domain Bacteria; kingdom Bacillati; phylum Actinomycetota; class Actinomycetes; order Micrococcales; family Micrococcaceae; genus Pseudarthrobacter; species Pseudarthrobacter sp. The sequence goes on from NZ_JAKFFD010000056.1 coordinate 11,416, forward strand.
CCGTTCGAGGTGATCGGCCAGCTGCACGTCCACCCGGGTTTCCACAACGCCGGCCGCGTTGAGCGCGCCGATGACAGCGGCACGGACTCCCTCGATGGATGCCCCGGGCGCGAGGCCCGCCAGGAGGACCCGGAGCCCCGAGGCCTCCTGAATGACTTGCCACCCCGCACTGCCGGCTTCATCGAGTACGTGGTGGAACACGATCGGGTGGATGCTGACCGGTCCTTGCCTGCCTGGCAGGTTCAGAATGTCTTCGAGCCGCCCTTCGATGTCTCCCAGCAAAGTGAAAGCGCGCCCGCACGGGCAGCCTCGTCCGCCCAGTCTGACGGAGTCGGACATTTCGTACCGGATTAGCGGCAGGGTGCGGGAGAACAGCACGGTCACGAGGAGCCTCGCCCCAGTAGTGCCGGGCGGCACGGGGTTCCCGTCCTGGTCCACCGGTTCGATGATCAGCAGGTCCTCGTAGACGTGCCGGTTCCGGTAGGTGCAGGGGGAAGCGATGCCGGCCGTTTCGGTCGCGGCGTAAACGTCGAAGGGCACGCTTCCCCACGCCGCTTCGAGTTCCGCTGCGGTGTGCGGGGTGAGCACTTCGGAGGCGGACATCACGCCCTGGGGTGAGATGTGCAGGCGTCCGGCATGCTGCTCCGCGGCGAGAGGTTTCAGTGCTGAGGCGTAGCCGACCAGGATCCTGGGTTGGAACCGGTTCAGCGCGGCGACCGTGTCCTCCATGGGTGCGGTGACGTCCAGGCGGAGGGTGGGGACAAGCCGGGAGCGCAGGGACGCCCCGACGACGGCGGACTGGTGGGTGGGGACGCGGGAGCTGACCAGTGCCATTTTCAGTGGCCGGGTCGGCCCTGCGGAGATCCCGGCCCAGTCGTTCGCCCGGGCATAGGAGGCCAGGACGGTGCCCCATTCGGAGCGGTTCCAGACGAAGGTCCCGCGCCGGCCCGTGGTCCCTGCCGTCGCCGCAGCCCACCACCGGCCCTGCTATGGCACTCCCGGGTCTCCCCTGCTTTCGGTCAGTGACCGTAGGTGCGCCTCCAGATCCGCCCGCCGCAGGTCCGGCGTGGTGACTGCCTCGTCGAAGTGGGCCATCAGGTCAGCCTTCGTCACAGGAGGCAACTGATCCAAGGGCGCGTCGTGCAGTCCTGTGTGGTGGCGCCTGTAGAACTCCGACCCGGCGTAGGCTGCCCGGCGCAGCTCCTGCAGGGCATGGTCCTGGTGCTCGGCGATCCGGGCGGCGTCCCACCGGTCGCGTTTGCGCCACGCCGCCCGCAGGAACACCACCCGGGAGATGAGGCGGATGTCCACGGCCGGGACGCCTAGCGGTTACCGGCCGGGGCCAGCGGCCGGACCGGGCGGGCCGTGCTTGCCTCCGGTGTTTCGGGCCGGGGCAGCCGCAGCCTCTTGAGCAGCAGGGCGTTGACGGCGACCAGGAAACTGGAGCCTGACATC
>NZ_JAKFFD010000179.1:0-2601 GCF_036675385.1 Pseudarthrobacter sp.
CCCGCCGTCGCGCTTCAACAGCGCCGCGGCGCGCCCAGCAGCCGCTCCACCGTGGGCACGGTGACCACGCTCTCCAATTCGCTCCGCATGCTGTTTTCGAGGGCCGGCACTTACCCGCCGGGCGCCGAGCAGCTGGACTCCGACGCGTTTTCGCCGAATACGGCGGCCGGTGCCTGCCCTGAATGCCATGGGCTGGGCGTCGCGCACACCGTCAGCGAGGAATCCCTTGTGCCGGACGCGGCGTTGACCATCCGGGAAGGTGCCATCGCGGCGTGGCCCGGTGCCTGGCAGGGCAAGAACCTCCGCGACATCCTCAGCCACCTCGGCTACGACGTGGACGTGCCCTGGCGGAAGCTGCCCAGGAAGCACCGCGACTGGATCCTGTTCACGGACGAACAGCCCGTTGTGGAAGTCACGCCCGAGCGGGACCGCGTGGCCAAGCCGTACAAGGGTCGTTTCTGGAGCGCCAAAAGCTACGTCCTGCACACCCTGGCGGACTCCCAGAGCGCCGCCATGCGCGAGCGCGTCCTGGGGTTTATGGAGTCCGGCCCGTGTCCGCGCTGCGGCGGCACCGGACTCCGGCCCGAAGCACTCGCGGTCTCCTTCGGCGGCCGCAACATCGCCGACCTCAACGCCACACCGATGGCGGAGCTCGCCGAAATCATCCGGCCCACCGCCGGGCTCAAGGAAGCCGGAACCGCGTCGCGCCGGCAGTCCTCCGGCGAGGAAAACGAGGTGGCAGTGGCCATCACCGCCGACCTCCTGCAGCGCATCACCGTGCTCCTGGATCTGGGCCTCGGATACCTGGCGCTGGGCCGCGTCACCCCCACCCTCTCCCCCGGCGAGATGCAGCGGCTCCGGATCGCCACCCAGCTCAGGTCGGGACTGTTCGGCGTGATCTATGTGCTCGACGAACCGTCCGCCGGCCTCCATCCGGCCGACGCCGAACCGCTCCTGGCGGTCCTGGACCAGCTCAAGGCCTCCGGCAACTCGGTGTTTGTGGTGGAACACAACATGGACGTGGTCCGCCGGGCCGACTGGCTGGTGGACGTGGGTCCGCGCGCCGGAGAAGGCGGCGGCGAGGTCCTCTACAGCGGGCCGGTTGCCGGGCTCGCGGCCATCGAGGCGTCGGTCACCCGGCCCTTCCTGTTCGACGACGGCGGGACGTCCGACGGCGGGACTTCCGACGGCGGGACGTCCGACGGCAGGACTTCCGACGGCGGCGAGGCACCTCGTGCAGGCACCGCGCCTCGCACCGGTCAGGTCCGGGAGCCCGACGGCTGGCTGGAACTCGCGGGGATCAGCCGGCACAACCTCAAGGACCTGGATGCGCGGTTCCCGCTGGGCGTCCTCACCGCAGTCACGGGGGTTTCCGGCTCCGGCAAGTCCACCCTGGTGACGCATGTCCTCGGCGAAGTGGTGGGATCCGGGCTGAAGAACCACCAGGCTCCGCAGCTATCCGAACCTGATGATGCGGCCCCGGCCACGGCGTTGTCTGTGGGACCGGTCAGCGGCGCGGAACGGATCGACAGGCTGGTCACGGTGGACCAGAAACCCATCGGGCGAACCCCCCGCTCCAACCTCGCTACCTACACTGGCCTGTTCGACGCGGTGCGCAAGGAATTCGCGGCCACGGAGCAGGCCAGGGCACGCGGGTTCGGTGCCGGGCGGTTCTCCTTCAACGTGGCAGGGGGCCGTTGCGAAACCTGCCAGGGCGAAGGCTTTGTGGCGGTTGAACTGCTCTTCCTCCCGGGCAGCTACGGGCCGTGCCCTGAGTGCGACGGGTCCCGCTACAACCCCGAGACCTTGGAGGTGACGTACCGGGGCAGAAATGTGGCGGAAGTGTTGCGCATGACGGTGGATGCGGCCACTACGTTCCTGGCCGACATCCCGGCCGCGGCCCGCAGCCTGAAGAGCCTCGGGGACGTGGGCCTGGGCTACCTCCGGCTGGGCCAGCCAGCCACGGAGCTTTCCGGCGGCGAGGCCCAGCGCATCAAGCTGGCCACCGAACTGCAGCGTGCCCAGCGGGGACATACCCTCTACCTCCTGGACGAGCCCACCACCGGGCTCCACCCCGCCGACGTCGAACTCCTGATGGCCCAACTCCACGGCCTGGTGGACAGCGGCAACACCGTCGTGGTGGTGGAACACGAAATGGCCGTTGTGGCGGCGGCGGACTGGGTCATTGATCTGGGCCCCTCTGGTGGGGACGCAGGCGGCCGGATCGTCGCCGCCGGAACCGCCGCCAGCGTCGCCCGTTCCCGGCACAGCCGCACCGCGCCCTACCTGGCGGCTGCGCTGCCACTGCTCGTCACCAGCTGACCACCAGGAATCATCTCGGTTTGATAACGGACCGGCGATGTCCTAGCGTGAAACGTAAGCCCGCCAAGCGGGCGACATGAATGCCCGGTGCTGCCTCCACCAGAACTGCCCGGCCGGCAGACACCGAAAATTGACCTCTATATCGTCAGGGGCGGGCAGTGGCGCAATAACCTCCGGGGACGGACCGAGCGCTGGTGGCCTTCAGGAGCATCACACCATGAACAACACCACCATTCGTACTGCCGCACGCCGTGGAGTAGCCGTCGCCGCCATTTCCGC
>NZ_JAKFFD010000023.1:0-12843 GCF_036675385.1 Pseudarthrobacter sp.
GAGTACCCACTACTCGTGACCGGACCACCCCTACTGGCTTGAATGGAACTGCAGCTGGGTCTCACAGCGCAGGGTTCGAGCCTCTGGGGGTTTCTCGTGTTTGGTTCTTCAGTCGTTATGTTCGCAGGGTCTAGTGTCGGGCTGATCCTGCTTGCCGCCGGTCAGGCCGTCGTGGTGGTGTGCATGTGCTTTGACCTGGTGCGGGCGCTGTCCGTACCGAGGTCGCACCGGCGCTACGTGGCCAGCACGGTCTTCCGGACGCTGGCCGTTCCGTCCATCATCGCCGCCGGCATGAGTGTACTGATCGACGCGCTGACCTGGTCCTGGATGGACGTTGGCATGTCGATGTTCGTGATGGTGGCGATCATCTTCCGTCTGCACCACGACAAGGACGAGGACAACTGGTGGAAGGGCAAGGGCAAGAAACTCGCCCGGTGGGCCCGCCGCCAGTTCAGTTCCGGAACTTCGGTAGCGCCGGCGATGGGGTAGGACGCCGGTGACCCGGGCTTATGGACGAACGGGCCGGTTGTGGCCTGCGTCACGGCCGCGTAGACTTCCACTTCAAGGCGGGGTTCATATATAGAACATCGAGTTCTATTATCGAACTCGATGCCTGCCAGCCACACAACGAAGTGAGGAAAGCCCGTGCAGTTCCACCACCACGGTTACGTATCCGGGGACCCGCGGGTCCAGCCAGCATCCGGCGTCGGTCTGGACCGGCCTGCCGAGCTTCCCGACGAAGTGGACGTGCTTATCGTGGGCACCGGTCCTGCGGGCATGCTCACCGCGGCCCAGCTCTCCCGGTTCCCCGGCGTCACCACGCGCATCGTGGAGCGCCGCCCCGGGCGGCTCGTGATCGGCCAGGCGGACGGTATCCAAGCCCGCAGCGTCGAAACCTTCCAGGCGTTCGGGTTCGCGGAGCGCATCACCGCCGAGGCGTACCGCATCACCGAAATGGCGTTCTGGAAACCGGACCCCGCCGACCACTCCCTGATCGCCCGCGCCGCCCGCACGACGGACGACCCCACGGGCATCAGCGAGTTCCCGCACCTGATCGTCAACCAGGCCCGCGTGCTGGACTACTTCGCCGAGTACATGGCCAACGCGCCAGCGCGGATGTCGCCCGACTACGGCTATGAGTTCCACAGCCTCGAAATCGGCGACGGCGACTACCCAGTCGCCGTGAGGCTCGTCCACACTTCAGGACCTGACGAGGGCAAGACCCGCGTTGTCCGGGCCAAGTACGTCGTCGGCGCGGACGGCGCACGCAGCAAGGTCCGCGAATCGATCGGCTGCACCATGGCCGGCGACCAGGCCCATCACGCGTGGGGAGTCATGGACGTTCTCGCCGTCACCGACTTCCCCGACATCCGCACAAAATGCGCCATCCAGTCCGGTGCGGGCGGCAGCATCCTGCTGATCCCGCGCGAAGGCGGGCACCTGTTCCGCATGTACGTTGACCTCGGCGACGTCGCGCCGGAGGACCACGGGGCCGTGCGCAGCACCACCATCGAGCAGATCATCAGCCACGCGAACACTATCCTGCACCCCTACACCCTGGACGTCCGCAACGTTGCCTGGCACAGCGTGTATGAGGTCGCCCACCGCCTCACGGACAGGTTCGACGACGTCCTTCCGGACCAGCGCGGGACGCGCACACCCCGCGTGTTCATCACCGGCGATGCCTGCCACACGCACAGCGCCAAGGCCGGCCAGGGCATGAACGTCTCGCTGCAGGACGGCTTCAACCTCGGCTGGAAGCTCGGGCATGTGCTCGAGGGCCGCAGCCCGGCAAGCCTGCTGGCCACGTACTCGGCCGAGCGGCAGGTGGTGGCGAAGAACCTGATCGACTTCGACAAAGAGTGGTCCACCATGATGGCGAAGAAGCCGGAGGAGTTTGCGAGCCCCTCCGAGCTTGAGGACTTCTACGTCAGCACCGCCGAGTTCCCCGCGGGCTTCATGACCCAGTACACGCCGTCCATGATTACCGCAGAACCGGTGCACCAGCACCTGGCCGCCGGCTTCCCCATCGGCAAACGGTTCAAGTCCGCGCCCGTGGTGCGGGTGTGCGACGGTAACCCGATGCATCTCGGCCACCACGCGACGGCGGACGGCCGGTGGCGCATCTATGTCTTCGCCGACGCGGCAGCACCTGATGCGGCGGCGTCGTCCGCAGAACAGCCGACGGCGGGACAGATGGCGGGACAACAGGATGCCGGACAGCCGACGGCGGGACAGCACGCGTCGACGTCGTCCGTCTCCGGCTTCGCCGAGTGGATCGCGAATTCGCCGGAATCACCGCTGGCCGCAACGCCGTCGGGCGCTGACCGGGACGCGTGGTTCGATGTGAAGGTCATCTACCAGCAGGACCACACAAACGTTGATATCGGTGCGGTTCCGGCGGCGTTCAAGCCGTCAGTGGGGCCGTTCCAGCTGACGGACTACGAGAAGGTCTACGCCACCGATCCCGCCGCTGACATCTTCGAGCTCCGGGGCCTGGACCGCGGCGGCGTGGTGGTGGTGGTGCGGCCGGACCAGTACGTGGCCAATGTCCTGCCCGTGGGCGCGACGGCGGAACTCGCCGCGTTTTTCGCTCCCCTCCAGCGGCCAGCGGTCAGGCAGTGACTGCCTGCGCGGTCCGGAATTCGGCGGCGGGATAGACGCCCAGGATGCGGACTTCGGTGGTGAAGAAATCCAGTTCCTCAAGGGCCAGGCGCAACGGCAGGTCCTCGGGATGGCCTTCGACGTCCACCATAAACATTGTGGCGGCGAATTCGTCCCCCACCATGTAGCTCTCCAGCCGGGTCATGTTCACGCCGTTCGTGGCGAACCCGCCCAGTGCCTTGAACAGCGCCGACGGGACGTTCCTGACGCGGAACACAAAGCTGGTCACCGCCGGTCCGGGCAGCTCTTGGCGGGTGGGCAGTTGCTTTTCCCGCGCCAGGACCACAAAACGGGTGGTGTTGGACGGGTCGTCCTCGACCCGCGACGCCAGCACCTCAAGGCCATAGATCTCGGCCGCGAGCGGGGGAGCGAGGGACAGCTTGGTGGGGTCGTTCCACTCGCGGACCTCCCGGGCGGATCCGGCGGTGTCCCCGGCAATGACAGGACGCAGTCCGGCCTCCCGGATCAGGCGGCGGCACTGGCCCAGGGCGTGGATGTGGCTGTGGACCTCGGTGGCCGCCTCGATGGTGCTGCCCGGAATGCCCAGCAGGTCAAAGTGGATGGGCAGGAAGAACTCGCCCACGATCTGCAGGTGCGACTGGGGGAGGAGGATGTGGATGTCCGCCACCCTGCCGGCGATCGAGTTCTCAATCGGAATCATCGCCAGTTCCGCCTCGCCGCTGGAGACCAGCTCGAAGGCGTCCTCGAAGCTGGCGCAGGGAACGCTTTCCAGCTGGGGGAACATCTGCATGCACGCGATATTGGAGTTGGCGCCGGGCTCACCCTGGTACGCAATCTTCTGGGCCATGGTCCGTATGCTTTCACGTCAGGTGCCTGCCCATCCAACTGAGTAGCGTCACGTGCCATTTTGGGCGCTCAAAACGACTGTGGAGTCTCAAAACGACTGATTGCGCTACTCAGTTGGGGAATCAGGGGCGGGATGACACCGAGCCAGAGGCATTGGTGCGACGCAGCGGTGTTGGCTTAGCCCGCGCCCAGCCGCATGGATACCTGGTACCGGTCGGAGCGGTACGTGGAGACGGCGTATTCGATGGGCGTGCCGGGGTCCTCCTGGCCGGTGAACGAACGGCGCCGGAAGAGCAGGACGGGTGCCCCCGGTTCGATGTCCAGCAGCGCGGCGGTCTCGGCAGGGGCGGCGGCGGCCTCGACGGTCTGTTCCGCATGCTGCACCGGGTGCCCCGCGGCGCCGAGGGCCCGGTAAAGGGACCCCGTCAGGTCTTCCGAGAGCAGCCCGGGGACCAGCGCTTGCGGCAGCCACGATTCGTCCACACTGACGGGAGCGCCGTTCGCGAGCCGCAGCCTGCGGACGCGAAAGGCAGTTTCCCCGGGCGCCAGCCCGAGGTGATCGGCGGCCGCCGCCGGCGGCACTGCCGCGGATGCGTTGATGACCCGTGTGCTGGGTTCGAATCCGGCTGCCCGCATGTCCTCGTTGAACGAGGCCAGGTGCAGGGTGGAACGCACCAGCCCGTGGGAGACGAATGTGCCCTTCCCCTTGATCCGCACCAATGCGCCGTCCTGGACCAGGTCCGAAATGGCACGGCGCACCGTGATGCGGGAGACGCCGAACTGCTCCTCCAGCTGCCGCTCACCCAGCAGGGCGTCCCCGGGCCGCAGCGTGCTGGACACCAGGTCCTGGAGTTGCCGGCGGACCCAGACGTGTTTTAGTTCCCCTGCCGTATCCATGTCTCCTATTTTCCGGGAATTTTGAACAGCTGGCCGCCTGCTTCCACACGGCCACCGGAGGCCGGAGGTTCGATGGCATCCGCAGGGCTGTCCAGGATCACCACGGGACTGCACATGCTCAGGTCCTTTGAACGGACCAGTGTGACGTCCACGGTGATCATGGGGTCGCCGGCGCGGACCTGATCACCCTTCTGCGCGAGCACGGTGAAGCCCTCGCCCTTCAGGCCGACGGTGTCGATGCCGACGTGGACCAGCACGGCGGGCCCGGACGCGTGCTGGACGATGTAGGCGTGCGGCATGACCTTGATGACCCGGCCGTCCAGCGGTGCGACGGCGGTGAGGACGCCGGCGTCGTCGTCGGGAACTACGGCGGCGCCGCCACCCACAAGCCCCTTGGCGAACACGGGGTCCGGGACCTCGTCCAGGGGAATGAGCCGGCCCGGCAGCGGGGCGACAACGCTGATGACCTCGGCCGGTGCTTCCGTGCTCACGTCCGGCGTGCTCACCTCAGGGCTGCTCACATCAGGTCCTGGATGTCTTCGGCGAGGCTTTCGGCTTCCGGACCCACAACCACCTGGACCACCGTGCCGGACATCATGACGCCGTGGGCACCCGCGGCCTTGAGGGCGGCCTCGTCAACGCGGGAGGAGTCCACCACCTCGGTGCGGAGGCGGGTGATGCACCCTTCGATTTCTTCGACGTTCTCGGCGCCGCCAAGGGCGGCGAGGATGATTTCTGCTTTGGACATTTCCACTCCTGAGTTCGTTTCGCTGTGAATGACGCCGGGTCCGGATGCTTTTTTACGGCCTGAGGTTGACAACTGAGGCCGGCGCCCTTCACAGTGATGGTTGTCACTGGTTATAACCAGTTAGCTAGACTCTACTGAATCAAGCATCCCCGCACAAGCACCACCCTCTTCGAGACGAGGAACATCATGACCACGGAAAACCCATCAGCTTCCGCCGGGGCCGGCGCGCTGGCCGCCCCGGCCCCGGGCAAAGGCAAGGGCAGCGGAAAAGCGCTGGCGAACATGCAGCGCTTCGGCCGCAGCCTTATGCTCCCCATCGCCGCCCTCCCCGCGGCGGCGCTGCTCTTGCGCCTGGGCCAAGACGACCTGCTGGGCAGGTTCGAATCCCTGACCACCGTCGCCCAGGTCATCGGCGCCGCCGGCGGCGCCCTGTTCGAGAACCTGCCGCTGCTCTTCGCCGTCGGCATCTCCTTCGGCTTCGCCAAAAAGGGTGACGGTTCCACGGCCCTTGCCGCCGTCGTCGGATACCTGGTCCTGACCAACGTCTTCAAGGTCATGGCCCCGCTGGTGCTGGGAGCGGCTCCGGAGGGCGGCAAGGATCCCGTCATCAATTACGGCGTGCTGGCCGGCATTGTGATGGGCCTGACGACGGCGCTGCTGTGGCAGCGTTTCCACCGCACCACCCTGCCGGACTGGCTGGGCTTCTTCGCGGGCCGCCGCCTGGTGCCCATCCTGACGTCCTTCGCCGCGATCGTGATCGGCGTGGCCATGGCGCTGCTGTATCCGCTGTTCAATAACGGGCTGACTGCCGTGGGTAACACCGTGGCGGACAACACCGTGGTGGGCAGCGGGGTCTACGGCGTCCTCAACCGGCTGCTCATTCCGCTGGGCCTGCACCACATCCTGAACTCCATCGTCTGGTTCATCATCGGCGACTACGACGGCGCCCACGGCGACCTGAACCGGTTCTTCGCCGGGGACCCCACCGCCGGCGTCTTCATGACCGGATTCTTCCCCATCATGATGTTCGCCCTGCCCGCGGCCGCCCTGGCCATCTGGCAGGAAGCCAAGCCGTCACAGAAGAAGATCGTGGGCGGCATCATGCTCTCCACCGGCCTCACGGCCTTCCTCACCGGGATCACCGAACCGCTGGAATTCTCCTTCATGTTCGTGGCCTGGCCGCTGTACGTCGTCCATGCCTTCCTGACCGGGACGTCCATGATGCTGGTCAACTTCCTCGGCATCCATCACGGGTTCGGATTCTCAGCAGGAGCGATCGACTACGTCCTGAACTTCGGCATCGCACAGAATCCGCTGTGGCTGATCCCCATCGGGCTGGGCTACGCCGCCGTGTATTACGTGGTGTTCCGCTTTGTGATCCGCCGCTGGAACCTGCGCACCATGGGCCGCGAAGATGAAAACGACGAGAACGGCTCCATGGCCAAAGCCGATGCCAGCTGAGCCTTCGTCGGCACGGGGCAGCGCGGCAGGCGGCGGGGTGGGGCTGCGGGGCCGCCTCGTCACCGGACTCCCCGGTGCTGCGGTGATCGACGACGGCACCGTGGTGATGGCCGGCGGGAACATCGTGTGGTGCGGCCCGGCGTCGGACCTGCCGGAAGGTTTCGGCGCCGACCTCCGGCAAGTGCCGCTCATCCTGCCCGGACTCGTGGACGTGCACTGCCACGGCGCCGTGGGGCACACTTTCTCCGCGGATGCGGACGGCGCGCGCTTGGCTGCCGGCCACCATGCAGCGCAGGGCACGACGTCGGTACTCGCCTCCCTTGTCTCGGCACCGTCGCAGGTACTGCTCGAACAGATAGAGGTGCTGCGGGACCTGGTGCAGGACGGCACCCTGGCCGGCCTGCACCTGGAAGGGCCGTTCATCACCACAAGCATGTGCGGGGCCCAGGACCCGGCAGCCATCATCGACGGCGACCCGGCGCTCCTGCAGCAGTGGCTTGAGGCGGGACAAGGGACCGTGCGGTCAATGACTCTTGCCCCCGAAACCCCGCACTTTGCCGAGCTGGTGCAGCTCTGCCGGGATCACGGCGTCGTGCCTTCCCTTGGCCACACCGCCGCTACGGCTTCCCGCACCCGGGAAGTCCTTGGCGGCGCAAACGGTGGGGTTGGCGGCCCGTGGTCGGCCACGCACCTGTTCAACCGGATGCCCCCGCTGGGCCACCGCACGCCCGGACCCATCGCGGTCCTGCTGCAGGCGGCCGAACAGTCGCCCGGGCAGATGGTGCTGGAACTGATTGCCGACGGCGTGCACCTGGACCCGGAGATCGTCCGTATGGTCTTCGGGCTGGTGGGACCCCGCTCCATTGCGCTCATCACGGATGCGATGGCGGCGGCGGGCATGTCCGACGGCCACTACACTCTCGGCAGCCTGGACGTGCTGGTCCAGGACCGGGTGGCGCGGCTGGCCGGAACGGCCGACGCCGGTCCCGGGACGATCGCCGGTCCCGGGACGATCGCCGGCGCGACGAGCCACCTGCTGGAGAACGTCCGCCGCTGCGTTGAGTGGGGCGTTCCCCTGGCCGATGCCGTCGTCGCGGCATCCTCCACTCCGGCGCGGCTGATGGGCCTCGACCGGGGCGCCGCCCGGGTCGGCGCCATCGCCGCGGGATACCGGGCGGACGTGCTGGTGACCACCGAAGAACTTGAACTCGTGCAGGCCTACCGCGCCGGCACACCACAAACGCAGGAAAGGAATGACCGTGCAGATAGTTCTGTGTGAGTCCGCCGATCACGTAGGAGCCCGCGCGGCGGACATCATCGAAGCCCGGGTCCGGCAAGGACCGGCAGTGCTGGGGCTGGCGACCGGCGGCTCCCCGCGATCCACCTACCAGGAGCTCATCCGGCGGCACCGCGAGGAGCAGCTCAGCTTCAGCCGGGTCACCGGCTTCACGCTGGACGAATACGCGGGCCTGCCGCCGGAGCACGGGCAGTCGTACTACTCCACCATTCGGCGGGAGTTCGTCGACCAGGTGGACCTGCCCCTGGACCGGCTCTTTACCCCTCAGGGGGACGCGCCGGACCTGGTGGCCGAAGCTGACCGTTATGACGCAGCCATCGCCGCCGGCGGGGGTGTGGACATCCAGATCCTGGGCATCGGCGCCAACGGCCACATAGGCTTCAACGAGCCGACGTCGTCACTGGCTTCCCGCACGAGGGTGAAGACCCTCGCCGGGGCCACGCGGGCTGACAACGCGCGGTTCTTTTCCGACGGCGATGTTCCCCGGCTGTGCCTGACGCAGGGCCTCGGGACCATCCGCGAAGCCAAACTGGCAGTGCTGGTGGCGATGGGGGAGAACAAGGCCGCCGCCGTCCAGGCCATGGTGGAAGGGCCGGTCAGCGCCCACTGCCCCGCGTCGGTGCTCCAGCTGCACCGCCGGGCAGTTGTCATCCTGGACCCGGGAGCCGCTTCCCGGCTGAGCCTGCTGGATTACTACCGGGAAGCCCAGGACTTCAACGACAGGCTGGGCCAAACACCCGCGAGGCCCCGGCTCCGGCAGCCGGTCAGCCGTTGAAGCGTCTGATATTCCCCGCATTGGATTCCGCAAAATGAAATTTTGCTACCATTGCATGGAATATCTGTTGAACTAGAGGAGACGGCGTGGACGCTCGGCTTGAGGCCATCCGGAATACGGTACTGGCACGGAACCCAGGTGAAGCTGAATTCCACCAGGCAGTGACCGAGGTCTTTGAAAGCCTTGGCCCCGTCCACGACCGGCACCCCGAGCTGCTCGAAGCCGCCATCCTGGAGCGGCTCTGCGAGCCCGAACGCCAGATCATCTTCCGCGTCCCGTGGACCGACGATTCCGGCCGTGTGCAGATCAACCGTGGCTTCCGGGTCGAATTCAGCTCCGCCCTTGGTCCCTACAAGGGCGGCCTGCGCTTCCACCCCTCTGTCTACCTGGGCATTGTGAAGTTCCTGGGCTTCGAGCAGATCTTCAAGAACGCCCTCACCGGGATGCCCATCGGCGGCGGCAAGGGCGGCTCGGACTTCGACCCGCGCGGCCGCAGCGATGCCGAAGTGATGCGGTTCTGCCAGTCGTTCATGACCGAGCTCTACCGCCACATCGGCGAGTACACCGATGTGCCGGCCGGTGATATCGGCGTCGGCGGCCGTGAAATCGGTTACCTCTTCGGGCAGTACAAGCGCATCACCAACCGCTACGAATCCGGCGTCCTCACCGGGAAAGGCATGTCCTGGGGAGGCTCCCTGGTACGGCCTGAAGCCACCGGCTTTGGCACCGTCATCTTCACCCAGGAGATGCTGAAAACCCGTGGGTCCTCCTTCGACGGGCAGCGCGTGGTGGTGTCGGGTTCCGGCAACGTGGCCATCAACGCCATTGCCAAGGCGCAGACGCTCGGTGCCAGCGTGGTGGCCTGTTCCGACTCCTCCGGCTACATCGTGGATGAGGCGGGAATCGACGTCGCGCTCCTCCGCGAGGTCAAGGAAGTTGAACGCGGACGCCTCAAGGATTACGCAGTGCGCCGCCCCGGCGTTTCCTATGTGGAAGCCGGATCGGTGTGGGATGTCGACGCAACGGTGGCGCTGCCCTGCGCCACGCAGAACGAGCTCGACGGCGATGCTGCCGCGCGGTTGGTCCGCAACGGCCTCGTCGCGATCGGCGAAGGCGCCAACATGCCCTCCACCCGTGAGGCTGTCTCGGTGTTCCAGGACGCCGGTGTGCTGTTCGGGCCGGGCAAGGCCGCGAACGCAGGCGGCGTGGCGACGTCGGCACTTGAGATGCAGCAGAACGCCAGCCGGGATTCCTGGTCCTTCGAGCACACAGAACAGCGGCTCACCGAGATCATGGTGGGCATCCACCACCGCTGCGCTTCAACCGCGGACGAGTACGGCGACCCCGGCAACTACGTGCTGGGCGCCAACATCGGCGGCTTCGTCAAGGTGGCTGACGCCATGCTCGCGCAGGGGCTTATCTAGCGCACGCTCAGCACGCGAATTCACCATGGAAACGGGCGACTCACTCCTGCTCGGACGTGGTCCCGGAATTCCTGAATACAAAGTTCGTTTGAGTGACCTGTGAAACTCGCTTGCCCGTGACTGAAACGTTGATTTAACCGGCCAGAAACCCACCGCGGAACTGCAGCCATACAGTTGGAACCAGACGGCAATAGCTGCCCTCCGACAAACGTGGACTGACTCCGCGTCCCTCCTCCGGAGCGGCTCTGACGGGCAATTTCCGTTCTCTCTTCGCATCACGAAAGGGGTTTTCCATGGATTCAGGAAATGTCGCTTGGATTCTGGCCAGCTCAGCGCTGGTCTGCATGATGATCCCTGCCCTGGCCCTGTTTTACGGGGGCATGGTGGGGTCTCGTCGCATTCTCAACATGATGATGATGTGCTTTGGCGGCGCGAGCCTGGTGGCAGTGCTGTGGGCTCTGTTCGGATACTCGATGGCCTTCGGTAATTCGGTAGGCGGCCTGGGGCTCATCGGGGACATTACGGAATTCCCCGGCATGGGACAGCTGCTCGCCGCAGATGAGGAAGCCTCCATTCCGGTGATTCTCTTCGCCGCCTTCCAGCTGTTCTTCGCCTGTGTCACTACGGCCCTGGTTGCGGGAGCGGCAGCCGGACGTATGAAGTTCGGCGCCTGGATGCTGTTCGCCGGAATCTGGGCAACGATCGTGTACTTCCCCATCGCACACTGGGTGTTCGCGTTCTCCTCTGCCGATGGCAGCGTCACTGGCGGCTGGATCGCGAGCGGCATCAAGGCAATCGACTTCGCCGGTGGAACCGCCGTGCACATGAACGCCGGCGCCGCGGCGCTTGCACTGGCCCTCGTACTCGGAAAGAGCTCCGGCTGGCCCAAGATGGAACACACCAAGCCGCACAGCAGACCGCTGGTGCTCGTTGGTGCCGGACTGCTCTGGGTTGGCTGGTTTGGCTTCAACGCAGGCTCCGCACTCTCGGCCGGGCAGTCCGCCTCCGTCGTATTCCTGAACACCGCGGTGGCAGCCTCGGCCGGCCTCCTCGCCTGGGCGCTGGTTGAGCGCCTCCGCCACGGCGCAGCCACCAGCATGGGAGCGGCATCCGGCCTGATCTCGGCCCTGGTTGCCATTACGCCTGCTTGCGGCGCGGTCAGCCCGCTGGGTGCACTGGCCATCGGCGCCATCGCCGGTGCCGTCTGCTCCCTCGCCATCGAACTGAAGTTCCGCCTGGGCTACGACGATTCGCTCGACGTTGTGGGCGTTCACCTCGTGGGCGGCATCATCGGCACACTGTTGATCGGCCTGTTTGCCACCGACGCTGCCCCGAACGCCGTCAACGGTCTGTTCTATGGCGGCGGCGTTGAATTGCTGGGTGTCCAGGCGCTGGCCACAGTCACGGTCCTGGCGTACTCGTTCGGCATCACGTGGATCCTGGCCAAGATCCTCGACCGCGTTGTCGGCCTGCGGATCAAGCCTGAGGACGAAATGCGCGGTATCGACATCGCCGCGCACTCGGAACTTGCTTATCTCACTGATGAAGACCCTGTGGAGCTCGGTTCGCCGCGGCGGGCCTGATAACCAGCCTGAACTCAAATAGAGATGCCCGGGCGGCGCCCATTGCCGACGCCCGGCGCGAGCCCGGCTAAGGGCCGAACATCGGACCGGTGTCAGCAGCAGCTGGCTTATAGTTCCGCAGTTCGGCCCTTTGTCGTGCCGGCCCCGATACCCTGTTCTCAGCCCTGGCTTCGGATGCTCCGGCGTCAGCTGTGGGAGCAGAGCAAGGTGCCGTCCTGCACTTCCAGCACTGCGGCCCGAATGTGGCTGAGGTGGCTCTTGGGGTCCGCTGTCATGCCGTCGATATCCTCGCCGTTCCAGTGCGGATGGGTGAAGTACACGATGAGCGCACGTTCCTTGCCGTCTGCCGTGGCCTCCAGCGGCACTACGTCCGCGTGCCGTCCTACTACTGGACCGCCGTCGGCCGTTTCAGGAGCCGTCAGGATGAGCCCGTCAGAATTCTCCTGCCGCGTCCAGCCGCCTGAGGCGTCCTCGGACCGGTAGATCGCCTGGCCACGCCATTCGTCCACGATCATCCAGAACTGCCCGTCGAGCTTGAAGACTTTGGGTCCTTCGTGCGGTCGCCCGGCGATGGTCAGGCCTTCAAGAACCCACGACGACGGATCTGCCGGGGTCCTGCTTGCCGCACTGTACGTGTTTGATCCCCGGGATTCATCCTTGTACCAGAGCCGGTGCAGACCGTCTCCGCAAAGGGCCACTGCCGCGTCGATGACCCGCGGAGACTCCAATTCGATGGAACCGAGGAACTCCCACGTGACCAGGTCCGGGCTGGTCAATTGGACGATCGAGGCGTTGCCGGTCCAGTCAGTCCGGACTCCGCCGAGGACTGTGAGGTACATGATCCACTGATCACCGATTCGGACGACGTCGGGCGCCCAGAGTGTGGCGGGCAGTTCAGTTCCTGGCGGGACCAGTCCGTCCAGCGTGCCCTGATACTGCCAGTTGAGTCCGCCGTCGGACGAGCGGGCCACTCCGATTGCCGTGCCGTGGACCCACTCGACGCCGGTCAGCCCGGTTTCCGTGGGCCGTCGCTGCGTGTAGAAGAGCACCCAGTCGCCGGTCAGGTGGTCGGGCACCAGGACGGGATCTGTGGGGCCGTCCCAGATGGGATCCCGGTAGGGAGTCCTGAAGGCATCAGCGCTGAGCGGCGAGACGCTGGATGCTCCAGGTTCACGGATTGAATCTGA
>NZ_JAKFFD010000222.1:0-12656 GCF_036675385.1 Pseudarthrobacter sp.
GGATACGGTTCGTGCAAACGCCTGGAATAGACGTCGTTGATGGCTTGGAAGTCTTTGTAGTCAGTCAGATAAATGGTGGTTCGCAGTAAATCCTTCAGCGTCAGCCCCTGTTCGTCCAGCAGGACCTGGAGATTCGTCAGCATCGCATCGCACTGCTGGGAGACATCGTCAGAGACCAGCTCTCCAGTATCACGGCGCTGGCCGATGATGCCCGAGGTATATCCGGTATTTCGTTGTTCAACGTAATGGGAAAACGGGGCTGCAGATTGGTAGAGCTGAGGACTGAAGTGATAGCGGGGCATGGATTCCTTCGGGCGACCTCGGTCTGAAGCACGGATATTGTGTCACCAGTGGGGTCCGTCGCCTGCGCCCAACAGCCTACCCACCCCCGAGCAGCTGGCGTCGCAGGTCCTGGTCCGCGAGCCGCGACGCTGGAGCAGCGATCTGCCGACCGGCTACGTGCTGGTGCTGGTGCTGGTGCTGGTGCTGGTGGGAGCGTCGACGTCGGGTCCTGCCAGCGCCTCCAGCCCTTCGATGGTGAGTTCGTCGACGTCGGCCGCGGTGTCCACAAGCTCCCTATCACCGTACGCGGAATTTAGGCCGGACAAATGGAACAGCCAGGAGGACAATTAGGTACTGGTCGGCCTGGCCGTTGGGGATGGACCCTAAGGAACAGGCCTCGCCTCGTACTTCGTTGCTAAAACGGTGCAGGATATGTCGCAGATCAGAGCCCAGATTCCCGAGACCACCCAGCCCCTGACGGCCAGGGAGACCGAGGTGGCGATTCTCCTCGCGGACGGTCTGGACAGCGCCGAAATTGCCGCTCGGCTGAGCATCGCGCCCAGTTCGGTGAAGTGGTATCTACGTCAGGTATTTCATAAGCTCGGCGTCCACACGCGCCAGGATGCGGTACTGCGGGCACGTCAGTTAGCCCTGTCGGTCCCGGAGAACGCACCACTCGAGTCTGCGCCCCATCCTTCCGGCACCGCTCCCAGGCCCCTGACAAGCTTTATCGGCCGGAATCGTGAGACGGCCTCGTTGCTGAGCTGGCTGGATGCTGGTGCCACCCGCTTGCTAGTCGTCACCGGCGCCGCGGGATCCGGTAAAACGCGACTGGCGCTGGCTGTGGCGGCGAAGGCCGGAGAACACTCGAATCGGCAGGTCTACTGGACCGATCTCACGGGCACGGCCAACCCGCAGCTCGTGGCATCCACCATCGCATCAGCCCTCGGCGTCTTCATCAAGCCTGGCCAAGGCGAGATCCCAGCTCTTGCTGAACATTTAGGAGCTACGCCGGCGTTGTTGGTGCTGGACAACTGTGAGCATATCGCCCGGGAGTGCGCCAAAGTCAGTGTGGAACTACTGGCTGGCTGTGCGCGACTGCACATCCTGATTACCAGCCGAGTGCCGCTGCCTCTCGAGGCAGCAAGAACCTGGCAGCTTGACCCTCTGCCGGTGCCGGCATCCGAAGAACTTCCGCCCGCAGAGATCGCCGCGTGTGAATCAGTCAGGCTCTTCACCGAACGCGCCTGCATGGTGGTTCCGGGCTTCGCCGTAAGCGCGCAAAACGCTGCCCCTCTGGCACGTGTCTGCCGCCGGCTGGATGGACTCCCTCTCGCCATCGAGTTGGCGGCGAGCCGGATCAAAATGCTGACGACGGCGCAACTCGCTGAACGCCTGGAGCTCGCCTTAGTGCTCCTCACCGGCAGCGGACCAGTCGGCGCACAGAGACATGCCACTCTTCGTGCGGCTCTGGATTGGAGCCACGGGCTCCTCTCTGAGTCCGCGCAGACGCTGTTCAGACGGCTGGCTGTCTTTGCGGGTCGATGGTCCTTGGAAGACGCTGAAGCAATCTGTCCAAGCGGGACGCTGGCGGCGGCGGACATCCTCACCGTGCTCTCCGACCTTGTCGACCAATCCCTGGTGGTGGTGGAACGGCCGCGTGGCGGCGCCCGGCGATTCCGGCTGCTCGAAGTCATCCGCCAGTACGCTGACGAGCAATTGAGGGCGGCGGAAGAAAGATCCTTGCTGCGCAGATCCCACGCAGCCCGGTTTGCTGCCGTTGCGATGGAGGCGCGCGGAGAACTGAACGGCCCAAAGCAGCCCGCCTGGACACTGCGCCTGGAGCAGGACCGGGACAATTTCAGGGCGGCGATGGCCTGGGGCCTCGACGTGCCGGAAGGAATAGAGTCCGGAGCCGAGATCGTTTGCACCCTCTGCCAGGTGTGGCAATTGCGCGGTGAATTCGCGGAAGGGCTGATGTGGTCCCGGCGCTACCTTGCCAGCCCCCATCCAATTCCGCGTCAAGTCCTGGCAAGTCTCCACGAATCCACGGGATTCCTCGCAGTCCATGCAGGGCAAATTGATGAGGCGCGAACCCATTGGGAGGAAGCTGCCGCCATTTTCGCTGAGCTGGAAGATCCTGCGGCTGTGGGTCGGCAGCTGCACTATCTGGCCCACGCAACTATGGGCACGGACGCTCCACGGGCCGCAGCTCTGGCGGCACGAGGGTTGGCATTGGAACAGGAGGCAGGTGACCAGTGGTGGACCTCAGCTTGCCTCTTCGCTTTGGGAGATGCCTCGTTCCTGCAGGGAGACGTTGGCAAGGCAGCCGATTGCTACGAGAAAAGCCAGGTGCTCGCCCGCCAGCTGGGCCACTCATTCGCCATTGCACGGCGGTGCGTCCGGCTGGGACAAGTGGCCAGGGCCCGCGGTGACCTCGAAGGAGCCCGCCATCACCTTGGCGAGTCAATGCGGGTGGCACAGGACGGCAATGACGACTGGGGCGTCACCATGGCCTTGGCCGCCTGGGCTTCTGCAGCCGCATCAGTAGGGTCGCCCCGGACATCGGCGTTGCTGCTTGGTGCCGTACAAGGACGGCTCGACCAGTACGGTGCAGTGCTCTGGGCGTTTGACCGGGCCGAATTCGTCCGCACGGCGTCCACGGCCACGGCCCTTCTCGGAGAGGACGCCTTCCGCGAACACCTCGCGGCAGGCCGGACCCTGACGCCGCAGGAAACCGGTTCTTTAGTGAATGACCTGCTGGAGCCGCAGGCGCCTTCAGTTTTGCCAGAATCCCCCGGTTCACCGGCCGTCCGCCTAACACCACGCGAAGTCCAGGTGCTCCACCTCATTGCAGCAGGCGAGAGCAATCAAACCATCGCCGTGGGGCTGGGGCTCAGCCTGCGTACGATCGAGAGGCATACCGCCAACGTCTACCTGAAAATTGGAGTGGATGGCCCGGCAGCCCGCACGGCTGCCGCCAACTACGCGTTCCGCCATGGTCTGGGGCCAGAACAGGACACCTTGGCAATCCCCCGCAAAAACCCTCCCCGACGTCACTGATTCCCCCCGCCAATTGGGTGCGTACACGGAGTTGGGTTGTGCCGCATGATCCTAATCTGTGCTTATCCGGAGATTCCCGGATAAGCACCGAAAGGGAAAGTCCAATGACTACTGACCAGAACAAGGAAGTGGTACGCACGTTCTTCCGGGCCTTTGAGGACCAAGACGAGGCCGCGCTCGCCCGCGTACTGTCGCCCAAACTCCAAGCGTACGTGCACGGAAACACTGAACCAGTGGACCGGGACACATTGCTGACGGCCATCAAAGGCTGGAACACCATGTTCAGCGGCACCAGTTTCACCCTGGAAGACCAGATCGCCGAAGGAGACCTGGTCGCATGCCGAGTGACTATGCATGCAGTGCATAGCGGCGGCGAATTCCAAGGGATCGCCCCGACCGGCGCTCCCATTACCAGCGAGAGCCTGACCCTGGAGCGGGTGGTGGATGGACTCATAGTGGAACGCCGCGTGGCGACGAACTGGGAGGACATCAAACAGCAACTCACCGCTGTGCCCTCCCAGGCACAAACCGTGGGTTAACCCACTGAGTGCCTACTCCTTCCGCCGCACCACCAGCCCCGTGCCGGCGGGAGTACCGCCTTCGGGTCCTGCGAGCGCCTCGAGTCCCTCGATGGTGAGTTCGTCGACGTCGGCCGCGGTGTCCACCAGCACCGTGTCACCGTCCGCGATGTCGCCGGACAGGATTGCTTTGGCCAGGCGGTCGCCGATCTCCTTCTGCACCAGTCGGCGCAGCGGCCGGGCACCGTACGCGGAATCAAAGCCGGACATGGCCAGCCAGGCGCGGGCGCCATCGGACACTTCCAAGCTGAGCCGGCGATCGTGCAGCCGCCTGCCGAGCTCGGCCACCTGCAGTTCCACAATCTCAGCCAGCTCGTCAACGGTCAGGGCTTCAAACAGCACAATCTCGTCCAGCCGGTTCAGGAACTCCGGCTTGAAGGAAGCGTTGACCATGGTCATGACCGCGGTCCGCTTGGCCTGCGCGTCCAGCGACTGGTCCACCAGGAACTGGCTGCCCAGGTTGGAGGTGAGGACCAGGATGGCGTTGCGGAAGTCCACGGTGCGGCCCTGGCCATCGGTGAGGCGGCCGTCGTCGAGCACCTGCAGGAGGATGTCGAAAACCTCCGGATGGGCCTTTTCCACCTCGTCCAGCAGGATCACAGAGTACGGCCGACGGCGGACGGCCTCCGTCAGCTGGCCGCCCTCCTCGTAGCCGATGTATCCCGGAGGGGCGCCCACCAGCCGCGCCACCGAGTGCTTCTCGCCGTACTCGGACATGTCGATCCGCACCATGGCGCGTTCGTCGTCGAACAGGAAATCCGCGAGCGCCTTGGCCAGCTCGGTCTTGCCCACGCCCGTGGGCCCCAGGAACAGGAACGAACCCGTGGGCCGGTTGGGATCGCTGATGCCGGCCCGCGCACGGCGGACGGCGTCGGACACCGCGGCCACCGCCTTGGCCTGGCCGATCAGGCGTTTGCCGATCTCCTCCTCCATGTGGAGCAGCTTCTGGCTTTCACCCTGCAGCATGCGCCCGGCCGGAATGCCCGTCCACGCGGAAATGACCTCGGCAATGTCGTCCGCCGTGACCTCGTCAGCCACCATCGGGGCAGGTTTGTCCGTCACCGCCTCTTCGGCTGCGGCGGCGGCGTTCAGTTCACGTTCCACTGCCGGAATCTCGCCATAAAGGATCCGCGACGCCGTCTCCAGGTCGCCTTCACGCTGCGCCTTGTCCGCCGTGGAGCGGAGCTCGTCGAGCTTGGCTTTCAGGTCGCCCACGCGGTTCAGGCCAGCCTTCTCCGCCTCCCAGCGGGCGTTGAGTGCCGACAGCTCCTCGCCTTTGTCCGCTTTGTCCGCACGGATTGCGGCCAGGCGCTCCACTGAGGCCGCGTCCTTTTCGTTGGCAAGGGCCAGCTCCTCCATGGTGAGCCGGTCCACGGCGCGGCGCAGCTGGTCGATCTCCTCCGGCGCGGAATCGATCTCCATGCGCAGCCGGGACGCGGCTTCATCCACCAGGTCGATGGCCTTGTCCGGCAGCTGGCGGCCCGAGATGTAGCGGTTGGACAGCGTGGCGGCGGCAACCAGGGCGGAGTCCGCGATGGTCACCTTGTGGTGCGCCTCGTAGCGCTCCTTCAGGCCGCGGAGGATGCCGATGGTGTCCTCCACGCTTGGCTCGCCCACGTACACCTGCTGGAACCGGCGCTCCAGGGCCGCGTCCTTCTCGATGTTCTCGCGGTATTCGTCGAGGGTGGTGGCCCCGATCAGCCGCAGTTCACCGCGCGCCAGCATGGGCTTGAGCATGTTGCCCGCATCCATCGAGGACTCGCCAGTGGCACCGGCGCCCACCACCTGGTGGATCTCGTCAATGAAGGTGACGATCTGGCCTTCGGAGTTCTTGATCTCCTCGAGGACTGCCTTGAGCCGTTCCTCGAATTCGCCGCGGTACTTGGCTCCCGCCACCATGGAGGCAAGGTCCAGGGCGATCAGGGTCTTGCCGCGAAGGCTCTCCGGGACGTCGCCTGCCACAATCCGCTGGGCCAGACCCTCCACTACGGCGGTCTTGCCCACACCGGGCTCACCAATGATCACCGGGTTGTTCTTGGTGCGCCGGCTCAGCACCTGGATGATGCGCCGGATTTCGGTGTCGCGGCCGATCACCGGGTCCAGCTTTCCGGACCGCGCCATCGCCGTGAGGTCAGTGCCGAACTTCTCGAGCGACTGGAACGTGTTCTCCGGGTCCGGCGTGGTGACCTTGCGGTCGCCGCGGACACCCGGCAGGGCGGCGAGAAGCGCTTCATGGGAGGCACCGGCGTCGCGCATTAACCGCCCGACGGCGTCACTCCCGGCTGAGAGCCCCAGCAGCAGCACTTCGGTGGAGACATACGTGTCACCCAGCCGGTCGGCCTCGTTTTTGGCGTTCTGGATGGCCAGCAGCGCGGGCCGGGACAACTGGGCCTGCTGCGTGGAGCCGCCCGACGTTGCCGGCAGCGCCTTGATGGCGCCGCTCGCCTGCACGCTGACGGTATCCGGGTCTGCGCCCGTGGCGCGGAGAAGCGCGACGGCGACGCCCTCCCGCTGATCCATCAGCGCCTTGAGCAGGTGGGCCGGTTCCACCTGGGGATTTCCTGCCGTCGAGGCGTTCATGGCTGCTGCCGAAAGAGCCTCCTGGCTCTTGGTGGTGAATTTGACGTCCAAAGAGAGCTCCTTCCGGGGTGCGCATTTTTCGCTAAGTTGAGTCTACAACGCTCAACTTTGAGGATGTGCCCTCTACGCCCAATGTTTGCCCACGGCGAACTGCCTGTCCAGAGCTGCACGACGCCTATGTGGAAATCCGTGTCCAGGGACTGGCGTAGCGACAGGATGCTCGCGAAAGTGTTGTGCGGAGCTATAGGCAATCGTTAGACTCCACTCACTGCGGTTGGGGCCGCCCGACAAAGAAGCGGAAGGACCCTAACCATGAACCGTTTGAACCGTTTGACCCGCTTGGTCGTCGCCTCCGGCGCTGGCCTGGCTCTCGCCCTCACTGCCTCGCCGGCGCTGGCCGCGCCGCCGGCCGACCCGGGCAGCAACCGCGCCCAGGTGGAACACACCGAAACCAGCAACCCCGACGGGTCATACACCTATGAGTTCCGCGGCGCGACCCGAAACGTCGACGGCCACTACACGACCAACACCCGTGATCAGACGACTGACGGCCAGTCGTCGTTCGACTATAAGACGCACTACACCCTGACGGACAACGTGACAAAGCTGAGTAGCCAGAACACGTTTACCGAGGTTGGCGTGACGTGCCGCGCCAACTCCCAGGTTGTCCTCACGAACGGTGAGACGCGCACGGAGAAGACGCATTCGAGCTGCTAGCACGGACTCCGGAGTTCGCTAACTTCCGTAGCGACGATGCTGCACCACAGATTTCCTTTTGCTGAGGGAAAACTGAGGCCGGCCCCTATGGGGATGTAGCCAGCGGTCTGCGGGCGGTTTAGGGCTTTGCCGGATAGCCGGCCGCAGGCTTGGTTTCGATGTAGTTGATCACCAGGAACTCCCCCGCCGGGACGAGTTCCACGTACCAGCGGGTCGGTGTGTCCAGGTCCTCCCAGCTGCCCTGCCCGGCAACGGTGGGCCGGTAGATGGCGTCGAACTTCAGGAACGTGCCGCTGTCCGCGGCGCTCGAATCGATCTCCTGCAGCAGCTCAAACGTGCCGCGCCCGCCCGTCTCCGGCCCGGCAACGCGGACCGCCGCCAGGTTCTGCTGGTTCATCACCTTCACCGCCGCGAAGTATTCCTGCCACGCGACGTCGCTGTGCGTGGTGAACAGCGTGCTCGAATAGGCTTCGGCGTTTTTTGCAGCGAGGTCTGCGACGCAGTTTTCCGGGACGGCCTTGCCCGGGCTCCAGGCCGTGACCAGCTCGGAGCCGGCGTTGAGCCAGCCGCTGTAGGCGTTCAGGACGCTGCCGATGGTTTCGCGCGGCGAGCCCTTGGGGATCCGGACCGGCGACACCTCGTCCCGGCCCACAAAGGGGCACTCCGGCGGCAGCACGGACGCGGGCGTTGCCGGGGCGATGTCCGGCAGCGGCGTCGGCGACGGGAACAGGCTGCACCCGGACAGGCCCGCCAGCAGCGCCAGGACGGCAGCCGCCGTCGTAATTTTATTCATGGTTCTCCCCCAATACCGCCGCCGCGTCCGGACGACGCTGACCAGCCTACCCGCGCATTGCGCCTCTTCAGCCGGGGTAGATGGCGACGGCGCCGGCCTTGATGACGAAATACACCTGCATGCCCGGCGCCAGCCCGAGATCTACAGAGGCAGCCGGCGTGATGTCCGCGCTCAGCTGCCCGCCCTCCCCGGCGCGGACCCGGATCCCGTCCCCGTGCGGCTCGAGGTCGGTGATGGTCACGGCGAAGGAGTTCCGCGGGCTGCCATGCGCTTCGGTGAGGAAAACGGAAACGGCCGACGGCGGGAAGACAGCCACGCCCGGCTGCCCGGTAGGGAGCGGGGCGGCTGCGTCGTGGTGGCCATAGAGGTTGAGGGCACCGGACCGCAGACCGTGTTCGGTCAGGTGGCCGGCCACAAAGTTGAGCCCGGCGAGTCCGGCCGCGAACCGGCTGCGCGGGCGCTGGAGGATGTCCCGCGTTGGGCCTTCCTCACTGATCCGCCCGTTTTCGAGGATGACCACCCGGTCGGCCAGCATCAGGGCATCGAGGACGTCGTGGGTGATGATGATGGCCCGCCTGCCGGCCAGCACGCGCTTGAGCAGGCGCCGGAGCAGCGGCGCGGCATGGATATCCAGCGCGGCCATCGGCTCGTCCAGGAGCAGGAGCCCGGGGTCGGCAGCGAGCGCCCGCGCCACCGCAACGCGCTGCGCCTGGCCGCCGGAAAGCTCGGCCGGGCGGCGGGACTGCAGCTCCGTCGCCTCGACTTCCGCGAGCCACCGCAGGGCGGACTCCCGGGCAGCCTGCTTCGAAGCCCCCGCACTCCGGGGCCCGAAAGCCACGTTCTCCAGCACGCTCAGGTGCGGGAAAAGCAGCGGTTCCTGGGCCAAGAGCGCCGTGCCGCGCCGGTGCGGAGCCGTCCATTGGCCGCGCCCGGCGGTGAGGTCAAACAACGCCCTGCCGTCGAGTTCGGCCGTGCCCGAGTCCGGGTGCAGCAGGCCCGCGATGACGCTCAGCAAGGTCGATTTGCCGGCGCCGTTGGCTCCCATAACGGCCACCGTTTCGACCGCGCCCAGCGCGAGGGAGACGTCAAACCCGCGGCCAGCCACGGCGGCCTGAACCGAGAATGTCACCGGACCGCGCCTCCCTGGGCGGGCGCCGTCGTCGTGCGTTCCCCGCTAAGCGCGGGGGCCCGTTCGGCGGCGCGGGGACTGCGGTACGCGAGCGCCACCACGGCAACCGCCACCCCCACGAGGACCAGGGAAAGCGCGACGGCGGCATCGGCGTCCGTTTCCCGCTGCAGGTAGATTTCCAGCGGCAGGGTCCGGGTCACCCCTTGCAGGCTGCCGGCGAACGTGAGGGTGGCGCCGAATTCGCCCAGGCTGCGGGCGAAGGACAGCACCGCGCCGGAGGCCAGTCCCGGCAGCACGAGCGGGAGGGTGACCCGGCGGAGCACCGTGGTGGGTCCGGCGCCGAGCGTCGCGGCCACGGCTTCGTACCGGTTCCCGGCGGTCCGCAGGGCGCCTTCGAGGCTGACCACCAGGAACGGAAGGGCCACAAACGTCTGGGCCAGGATGACCGCCGTCGTCGAAAAGGCGATCTGCAGGCCAGCCACTTCCAGCGTCCTGCCCAGCAGCCCCTGCCGCCCGAACGTGTACAGGAGTGCGATGCCGCCCACCACGGGCGGAAGCACCAGCGGGAGCAGGACCAGTGAACGGAGGAAGCGCTGGCCGGGGAAGCTGCCGCGGGCCAGGACCAGGGCGAGCGGCACGCCCAGCACGATACACAGGAAAGTGCTGGCCGCCGACGTGCGCAGGCTCAGCCCAAGGGCCTGCAGCGACGCTTCCGATGTGATCAGCGGGATGAACTGGGCCCAGTTGACCTTGGCCACCATGGCCGCGAGCGGCAGCACCACGAACAGGCCACCCGCCGCCGCAAGGACGTGAATCCAGCGCGGGACGCCGCCGTACCCGCCGTTCCTGGCCTGTCTCATGGTCTCCTTGGGTGCGGCTTACTTACGGGGCGCCGAAGCCGGCCGCGCTCAGGGTTTTCTGCCCGTCGGCGCCGGTCACCATGGCGATGAAGGCTGCCGCCCGTTCCTTGTTCCGGCTCGAGCCTACTGTGGCGATGGGATACGTGTTGACTGCCTTGCCGGATTCGTCGAACGGGATCCCCTTGACCTTGCCTCCGGCGCCTTTGACGTCGGTGACGTAGACCAGGCCGGCGTCGGCCTCGCCCGAGGTGACCTTGCCCAGGACGTCCGTCACCGATGACTCCTCACTGACCGGCGAGAGGGTCACGCCCGCGGCCTTTTCCACCGTGTCCGCGGCCGCCCCGCACGGAACCTGGCTGGCACAGACAACCACCTTGACGCCTGGCTTGGCCAGGTCCGCGAAGGACGCGATCGACGCCGGATTGGACGGCGGGACGGCGATCTCCAGGACGTTGCTGGCGAAGTTCTTCGCGGTCCCGTCCAGGAGCTTGGCATCGGCCAGTTTGGTCATGTTCTTGGTGTCGGCGGAGGCAAAAACGTCGGCCGGTGCGCCCTGGGTGATCTGGGTGACCAGGTCCGAGGAACCGGCGAAGCTCAACACGATCTTGGTGCCGGGGTTCTTCGCCTCGAAGTCGCTGGCCAGCTGGGTGAAGGTGGCCTTGAGCGACGCGGCTGCGAAGACCGTGATGGTCCCGGAGACCTGACCGGCGGCGTCCGGGGACTGCGACGCGGCGGACTGTGTGGCCGTGGGCGTCGTAGCCGTTCCGCACGCGGCGAGGCCCAGCATGAGGGCAGCCGTGATGATGGCGGCGCCGGCGTGTGTGCGGATGCTCAAATAATGCTCTTTCCGTGCGGGGTTTCGATGATGACTGTGGTTGCTTTGACCACCGCGGTGGCCACGGAGCCGAGCTCCAGGCCCAGGTCCCGGACGGCTTCGCTGCTCATCAGCGACACCACCCGGAACGGCCCGCACTGAAGTTCCACCTGGGCCATGACCTTGTCCGCAGTGATACCCGTGACCAGGCCAACGAACCTGTTGCGCGCCGAACTCCCTGACCGGTGCGGGTCCTCGGGAAGCTGCGCGAGCTTCTGGGCGTGCCGGGCCAGTTCCAGTCCGTCCACGGCCAGCCGGCCGGCGTCGTCCTTGACGGGGGTGAGGCTGCCGTTCTCTGTCCAGCGCCGGACGGTGTCGTCACTGACGCCAAGGAACCGGGCGGCTTCGGATACGCGAATAGTGGGCATTTCATGATTCTAGTCCGTATATGCGGTGTTTCTCAGTAGTTTTCGCCGCTTATCCGAAAATGACTTTGCTCCTTCTTTCGCTCCCGCGCGAGGCTCCAGTTGGGCTTCCTCTGGAACGTCCCGGGCCGAAGTCCTACGCTATGGGGAAGGGGAGGGGCTGCAGTCGCTGAGGAGCGTTTGTGATGAAGTGGATCAGGCCTGACAGCCCCGACTATGACCCGGCCCGGAAGGTCTTCAACGCCAGCATTGACCGGCGTCCGGCGGTGATTGCCCAGTGTTCAAATGACGCGGACGTGGCCGAAGCCCTGCGCTACGGACGGCAAAATTCCCTCGCCATTGCT
Organism: Pseudarthrobacter sp.; assembly: GCF_036675385.1. Lineage (NCBI taxonomy): Bacteria > Bacillati > Actinomycetota > Actinomycetes > Micrococcales > Micrococcaceae > Pseudarthrobacter > Pseudarthrobacter sp. The sequence goes on from NZ_JAKFFD010000222.1 coordinate 11,586, forward strand.
GTCCGGGCCGGCGGCCACTCAGTGGCCGGAATGTCCATGAACAACGACGGCCTGGTGATCGATGTCCGGCCCATGAAGTCCATCGATGTGGACCCCGAGTCCGGCATCGTCACCGCCGGGGCGGGCCTGACGTGGGGCGAGTTCGACCGCGCCACCCAGGAGCATGCCCTGGCGGTCACCGGCGGACGGGCCTCCACCACCGGTGTGGCCGGCTTTACCCTGGGCGGCGGATCCGGCTGGCTGGAGCGCTCCTTCGGGTTCGCGTGCGACAGCCTCGTCTCGGTGGACCTGGTGACGGCCGACGGCGAGCGTGTCACCGCGAGCGCCCGGGAAAACCCCGAACTCTTCTGGGCACTCCACGGCGGCGGCGGCAATTTCGGCGTGGCCACGTCCTTCACATTCCAGGCGCACCGGCTCGGCCCCGTGGTGCACGCCGGGATATGGCTGTGGCCCGGTGAAGAGGCCCTGGACGTCTCCCGCGCGTACAGGGACCTGGCCCTCGCAGCCCCCGATGGCGTCGGGGTGGGGCTGCTGTACTTGACCGCTCCGCCCGAGCCGTTTGTGCCTGAGCATCTGGTGGGAAAAATGGCCGTCGCCATTGGCTATGTCTACGCGGGTGAGCCCGAGGAAGGCTCCGAACATGCCCGGCCGTTCCGCGAACTCGGACCCGCCGTCGACCTGGTGGGTGACACAGGCTATGCAGAGTTCAACGGCTCCCTGGATGATCCTCCGGACCATTACAACTACTGGAGCGCGGACTACCACGACGAACTTCCCGATGCAGCTCTGGATCTTTTTGTTGAGTCGGCACGGAACCTCCCCGATGCCACGTCCCAGCAGCTCATCGCCCGCTGGGGCGGCGCGGTGGGCGGAAGCGCGGGGGCGGCCACGCCGTTGATCAACCGGAACGCGGCCTGGGTGAGCCACCCCTACGGCATCTCCCCCACACCCGAGGAAGGCGAGCTGGCCAAGGCCTGGGTGAAGGACTTCCGCCAGAAAATTGCGCCCTATGCCTCGGGCGGGGTGTGGCTCAATTTCATCGGCAACGAAGGCCAGGAGCGCATCCGTGCC
>NZ_JAKFFD010000191.1:0-12598 GCF_036675385.1 Pseudarthrobacter sp.
GCAGGCGTTGTCGCACTTCAAGGCGCACGTGACGGCGCTGCGCTTGCCCTTGGTGTGGCCGAGCATGGGCAGCAGGGTGAACTTGCGGGCTGTCGTTTCAGACAAGGGGTGCCTCCAAATTTACGATCGGGTCCCGGCCACCCTTTCAGCCGCGTCCGACGCCCAGCCGTCAGCCGGGTGAAGTTCCGGTTAACCCCGCGTGACCTGCAGGAATACCCATCGATTGCTCCGTAGCGGCCCTTTTGGAGCCTCTAAAGGGCCGTTACGGAGCAGTCGATGCCGCGAGGAGGGCGTGGACCCTGGCGAGGCGGGCCAGCCACCAGTCGCGGCGTTCAGCGGCAGCCGCATACTGCTCCAGCAGCCCAGCGTCGGCGGCGACCTCGCGGAGGCGGATGGCGCCGTCGTCGGCCACCAGCGGATCCAGCGTGATGTCCGAGGTGAACAGCGACACCGTCCCCAGCCCGCACGCATACGGCAGCTCGGGCAGGGCAGCGGCCAGAGCCAGCCCGGCGCGGATGCCCACGGAGGTGTCCAGCGCGGAACTGACGACGGCGGGGAGCCCGGCCTGCGCCACGATGTCCAGCGCACGCCGCACTCCCCCGAGCGGCGCGACCTTAACAACCAGCAGATCCGCCGCGCCGGCCCGCGCCACCTTAAGCGGATCGGATTCCTTGCGCACGCTTTCGTCGGCGGCGATCAGCACCGGCGTTCCCGCGGCGCGCAGCTGCCGCCGCACCTCGGCGAGCCCCTCAATCGACGGCACCGGCTGCTCGGCATATTCAAGTCCGACGGCGGCCAGCCGGGTGAGTGCCGCCACCGCAGTGGGCACATCCCAGCCGCCGTTGGCGTCGACGCGGATGGCGGCGTCCGGCAACGCGGAACGGACGGCGGCAACCCGGGCGGCGTCGTCGTCGAGCGTCTGCCCGCGCTCGGCCACCTTGACCTTGACGGCGTCCACCCGGCCGAACCGGGCCAGGACCTCCGGCACGCGGTCCGCGGAAACGGCGGGAACGGTGGCGTTGACGGGGACCACCGAACGGACGGGCGAAGGGAAACCGTGCCAGCCGGCCTCGATGGTGGCGGCGAGCCAGCGGGAAGCCTCGGCGTCGGCATATTCGGGAAACGGGCAGAACTCGCCCCAGCCGAGCGGGCCGCGCAGCAGCAGCGTTTCGCGTTCCATAATGCCGCGGAACTTCACCCGCATGGGCAGGCTGACCACGTGGGCAGTGGCGAGCAGTTCGTCCAGGGAGGGGAAGGCGGCGGGCGGCAGGGCGGCGTCGGCGGGCATGGATTCACTGTACCGGCAGCGCTAAATCCACTTGTTGTGCTTGAAGGTCCAGTAGAGCCCCAGCCCCATGGCAACCATCAGGCCCAGGGCAAACGGGTAGCCGAAGACCCAGTTCAGCTCGGGCATGCTGGTGAAATTCATGCCGTAAATGGTGCCTACCAGCGTGGGCGCAAACAGGATGGCCGCCCACGACGAAATGCGTTTCACCTGCTCGCTCTGGGCGAAGCTGGATTCGGTGAGCTTGCGCATTTCGTCGTTCTGCCGCTGCGCCACCAACGCCGCGTTAACGGCCAGGGCGTTCTGCAACAGTGCGCGGAAGGACGCCACCCGTTCATTCAGCCGGATCACGTGGTCCAGCACGTCGCGGAAGTGGTCCTGCAGCTCGGGACCGGGTGCGCGCTCCGGTGTTCCGGCCGCGAGGGCCTGGAGGATGCCAACCAACGGACTGGTGGCGCGCTGGAAGGTGATGACCTGGCGCGAGAGCTCGTAGATCCGGCGCGACACGTCCGGATCGGCGCCGAAGAGGTCGTCCTCGATCTCGTCCACATCGTTCTCCAGCCCCGCGGCCACGGGTTCGTACTCGTCCACCACCTGGTCCAGGATCCCGTAAAGCACGGCCTCCGGGCCCAGGGCGAGGAACTCGGGCGTGGATTCCATCCGCTGGCGCACCTTGGCCAGGTCCGGAGATTCGGCGTGGCGGACGGTGATCACATAATCGGCGCCGACAAAAACGTGGATCTCGCCGAAGTCCACTTTCTCCACGTCGTCGAGGTAGCGGGCGGGGCGGAGCACCAGGAAGACGCATTCGCCGTAGTGCTCCAGCTTGGCCCGCTGGTGTCCGGCCAGGGCGTCCTCCACGGCAAGGGGGCTCAGGGCGAATTCCTCGGCCACCGACCTGATTTCCTTGGCGTCCGGGCGGTACAGTCCGATCCACGCCATTCCTTCGCGCTGCCTCAGGACGAAATACGTCTCGTCCAAGCTGACGGGGTCCGCCGTCCTGACACCGTCCACGTACACCGCGTTATCGATGATGGTCATGGCCGGGCCTCCTTGTCGGAACATCGCCTGACCCCAGTGTTCCTTTCGCGCTCCCAGTCGTCCAGCGTGCCCAGTCGTCCAGCGTGCCCAGTCGTCCAGAGTGCCCAGTCGTCCAGAGTGCGGGCAGGCGGGCCTCACCCGGAGTGCAGGTACTTCTGCAGGATGTTAGTGGTCTGCCGGGCGCAGCGAATGATCTGGCGCAGGCGGTCCGCTGCCAGCCGGGGCAGGACCCGGGCGGGTTCAGAGTGGAGGGTCTCGTGGCGCAGGGCCTGTTCCAGCTCCATGGCAAGTCCGGCCAGGCGCTCCGCGCCCACCATCTGGCTGGAGGTCTTGAGGCTGAGGACCGCGTCCATCGCACCGGCCAGGTCGCCGGTGGTCAGGGTCAGACGCAGCTTTTCAGTCCTGTGGGGCAGGTATTCGATGAAGTTCTGCACGAAGACTTTCCACACGCCGTCATCGTCCTCGAGCTCTGTCCGCAGCCTGTCCAGGACATCCGGATCCAGGAGGGGAAGGCCGTTGCCCTCGTCCGGCGCCATTGCTGTCCTTCCTGCCCCCAGAAGCGGTGTACCGATGGACGTCTCGCAGGTCCCCCATACGACGCTATGCCGCCGGGGATGCCGAAAGCATCAGTAGTAGGTACTCGACTTTTCAACTCATTGGCACTGCGTGGCAGATGAGCTATCCGTCTCTTCCAATGCATATCCATATGGGTATACAATCGCCGTATGGCACGGGCAGCAACAACGGCAGATACGTTCAACGCGGTGGCTGAGCCCCGCCGTCGGGAAATCCTGGACGCCCTCACTCAAGGCGAGCGCCCGGTCAACGAGCTGGTGACCCTTTTGGGCCTGGCGCAGCCGCACGTGTCACGGCACTTGCGGGTGCTGCGCGAGGTGGGCGCCGTCGTCGTGCGTGACGAAGGCCGGCAGCGGCTCTACCGGCTCAATCCGCAAGCCCTCAAGCCCATCCACGACTGGGTGGCCAGCTACCAGCACCTCTGGGAGGAGCGCTTCGATCTCCTCGAGGACGTGCTGGAGGATCTCAAAGAAGAGCACTGAAAGGAGCAGGACAATGGCACAGGCAAGCAGCAGCACCATGGATGTGACGTTCCCCAGCGACACGGAAATCCTGATCACGCGGACCCTCAACGCGCCCCCGCACCTCGTTTACCGGGCATGGACCACGCCGGAACTCGTCAAGAAATGGTGGCCGGGCCGGCGCGGTGAGATGACCGTGGCGGTGATGGACTTCCGCGTCGGCGGCGCATGGCGTTACGTCATGGTGGCGCACGGCGAATTCGAGGTGGCCTTCCACGGCATATACCGCGAGATTGTGCCCAACGAGCGGATCGTCCACACGGAGGTCATGGAGATGCCGGGCACCGCGCCGGACAGCGAGGAAGGCGCCGTGCTCAATACGGTCACCTTTGACGGGGCCGACGGCGGCACCACCACCGTGCGGATCCGCACCGATGCGGGGAGCAAGGAAGTCCGGGACATGATTGCTCAGTCCGGCATGGAAGGCGGCGTGCGCGAGCAGTTCGAGATCATCGAGGAGCTGGCGGCATCCCTCACCTGACCTGCGTACCCATCCGGCCCAACTAGCTCGCATTAAACGTCGTCATTCGGGATTTTCACGACGCTAAGTGCCAGCTACTTTGGGGGCGGTTGTTACACTCCAACGTGTGATTTCCCTCCAGCAGGCGCCCTGTCTCGAAGTGCGCGCGTGAGCGCCCCGGCACAGGTGGTCAACGCCCGGGCATCCACCGTCCCCCTGTACGCGGCCGGCTTCGTCACCGCGTTCGGCGCCCACAGCATCGCCGCCGGCATGGGCGCGCAGAGCGAGAACATCGGCCTGACGCTGCTCAACCTGGGCATCCTGCTGGCCCTCTATGACGTTTCCGAAGTCTTCCTCAAGCCGGTCTTCGGCGCCCTGAGCGACCGGATCGGAACCAAGCCCGTCATCGTCGGCGGCCTCCTGGCCTTCGCGGTGCTGTCGCTGATCGGCCTCTGGGCGGCGGATCCGCTGATGCTTGGACTCGCGCGGCTGGGGCAGGGCGCGGCGGCTTCGGCGTTCTCGCCGGCGTCGTCCGCGATGGTTGCACGGCTGGCGGGAGGCAAGAAGGCCGGGACCTACTTCGGCCGGTACGGTTCGTGGAAGAGCCTGGGGTACGTCATCGGTCCGCTGCTGGGGGCGGGCCTGATCCTGGCGGGCGGGTTTGCCCTGCTGTTCGGGGCCCTCTCGGTGCTGGCGGCGGCCACCGCCGTGTGGGTGCTGGTGTCCGTTCCGCACCTGGCCCCGCTCCCCCGGCAGCGTTACACCGTGCTCGATCTCGCCCGCCAGGTCACCGAGCGGCGCTTCCTGGTTCCCACGCTGGTGCTGGCGGCCTCCACCGGGGCGCTCGGCGCGGCGATCGGATTCATTCCCGCCCTGGCCACCCGGCACGGCCTTGGCCCGGTTGCCGGCACAGCCGCGGTCAGCGTCCTGGCCATCACGTCAGTGCTCACCCAGCCCTGGATCGGCAGGCTGCGGGACGCGCACCGCATCAGCGATAACAAAGGTACGACGGCGGGACTCCTCCTCACCGCCGCGGGCGTCGCACTCATCGCCCTCACCCCGGGTCCGGTCACGCTGTTCATTGCGGCGGCGGCCATTGGCGCGGGCGTCGGCCTGGCCACGCCGCTGGGCTTCGCGCATCTCGCCGACACCACGCCGCCGGAGCGGATGGGCCGGACCATGGGTTCGGCGGAACTCGGCCGGGAACTCGGCGACGCCGGCGGGCCGCTGCTGGTGGGCGGCATCGCCACCCTCACAGCCCTGCCGTTTGGCCTCGGAGCCCTGGCGCTGCTGGTCGCTGCGGCCAGCCTGCCGCGCCTGCCGGAAGCGCACCTCACACGCGTTAGGTAGACTGCAGGAAATACCGTACGCGGGAGGAAACCCAGTATGAACCGCAAAGCCACAGCGCTCGACGTCGCCAAGCTCGCCGGAGTTTCCCGCAGCGCGGTGTCGCTGGTCCTGAACGGGCGCGGCGACGGGAATGTGGCCAAGGAGAGCCAGGTCCGGATCCGTGAAGCGGCGGCCACGCTGAACTACACGCCCAACGCCATTGCCGTGAGCCTGCGGAACCGCCGGTCGCGGATCATCGGGATCGTCTCGGACCAGGTGGTCACCAGCCCGTTCGACGGCAACATCATCGCCGGCGCGGACGCCGTGGCCAGGTCCCAGGGTTTTGTCACCGTGGTGATGGATACGGAACTGGACGAGACCCGTGACGAGAGTGCCGTGGCCACCCTGCTGGACCGCCAGGTGGACGGGCTGATGTATGTCACCGTGGGCCTGCGCCCCCTGCACGTCCCGCTCAACATGCTGCGCGTGCCGTCGGTGCTGGCCAACTGCTTCGATGACCGTCCCGAGGCAGGCGTTCCGGCCGTCATTCCGGATGAGGTCCGCGGCGGCCGGGAGGCGGCAACGCACCTGCTGGAGCTTGGCCACCGGGACATCGCGTTCCTCGCCGGTGACGGCGTCACACCCGCCGCGCCGCGCCGGATCCAGGGCCATCGGGATGCCTTTGAGGCCGCCGGGTTGCCGGTGCGGCCGGGCCGGATCCTCGAAGCTGGCTGGGACATCGATGCCGGGTTCCATGGCGCCATGAAGCTCCTGGACGGCGTGGCTGCGCCGGACCGGCCCACCGCGATCGTGTGCGCGAACGACCGCCTGGCCATCGGCGTGGTGCTCGCGGCCAACCGGCTGGGCCTGGCTGTGCCTCAGGATGTCTCCGTCATGGGGTACGACGACGAATTCCGCATCGCCTCCACCATGGTCCCGGCGCTCACCACCATGGCCCTCCCGCTGCGGGAGATGGGCGCCGCCGCCATGACCGGGCTCCTCCGGGAACTGTCGAAGGAGCCGGAGGATAACGAGGATTACGACGACGGCGGCGCCCCCGCCGAGCACGGCCGTCCCGGCCAGACGCTGGTCCCGTGCCGGCTCGTGGTGCGCGAGTCAACAGGCCCGGTCCCCGCCGGCCAGAACCCTCCAAGGCGTACGCGCTAGCCCTCCCGGTCGATCTGCAGGTAGCTGAGTCCGCTGACGTCGAGCCAAAATTTGGTGGGAGTCTCGACAAGACGCAGGAGCACACCCCCACAGGAACTGCAGCGTACAACGATTCCCGGGGCGTCGGAATACACTGCGGCTTCCCCGAAGACCCTGACGGCGCCACAGTTCTTGCATCGACCGATCGCTGCGATGATGTCAATGCGGAACAGTTCCCACAGCGGTCCTGCCGCCGCGTTCCCGTCAAGATGAGGTATGGGATTGTCCGTGGTTCCGGCGATGTCCCGGTCCTCGAAACGCGGATCCTCAGCGCCAGGCGAAGCGGAGCCGTTGTTGGCAGTCACCGGATTCCTCCCGTTCCGCCGAAGCGTTCGGTTTTGATCGAGGCGGCCGGATAGCCCGCCTGCACCAGCCACTCTGTGATTGTTTCGACAAACATCGTCTGACCACAGATGAAGATGTCCGGAGAATCGTGCACCGGCAGGATGTTTGCCAGCAGCGTTTCGGCGGAGAGTCGCTTCGGGGCGCTGGGCCAGCCCTCCGGCACTTTGCGTGTGTAGACATAGTCGACCACGAGCCTGCGGGATTCCCGGCTCAAGGTGAGCAGCTCCTCCCGATAGAACCCCGACTCCGGCGACTTAAGCGAGTACAGCAGCCGGAACCGCGAAGGATTCTCGGACGCCTCGTGGGCGCGGATCATTGCCATCAGCGGGACGATGCCGGATCCTCCGGCGATCAGCTGAACCGGGTTCGGGTTAGTCGGACGCCAGACGAACCAGCCGCCGACGGGACCCCGGATCTCCAACCGGTCTCCGACCATCAGGTCTCTGACCAGATAGGGGGAGACCTCCCCGTTGGCCAGTTCATCGACCGTGATCTCCAATATTTCGTCCATGCCGGCTGTGGCCACGGAGTAGGACCGTACTGCCGTGTAGCCGTCGTCGGCCGTGAGTCGAATATCGATGTGCTGGCCGGCAAGGTTGCCGTTCAGGCCGTCCACGCGCAGCCCGATGGTCCTGGACGAATCCGTTTCGGGATCGGCGCTGACGACGTCGGCGACCCGCCACAGGCTACTCATTGGGCGTGCCTCATGAGTAACGCTCCTCGCGCCAGGGGTCGCCGTAGATGTGGTAGCCGTTGGATTCCCAGAAACCCGGAACATCGTGCGGCGTCAGCTCGATGCCATTGACCCATTTCGCGCTCTTCCAGAAGTACAGATGGGGTACCAGCAGGCGGGCCGGTCCGCCGTGGACGCGTTCCAGCGGCTCACCGTCGAATTCCCAGGCCACCCACGCCTGGCCGTCCAGCAGGTCCTGCAACGGCACGTTGGTCGTATAGCCGCCGTAGGAGTGGGCGGTGGTGAACTCGGACGTTGTTTCCACGTCCTCGAACAGGGCGTCCAGGGACACCCCGCGCCACGAGGTGCCCAGCTTGGACCAGCTGGTCACACAGTGAATGTCGGTCCGGATATCCACCTGAGGCAGAGCCATGAACTCGTCCCAGGACCAGGCGCGACGCTGCCCCGTCTCGGTTGTAATGAAGAATTCCCAGTCCGCCCGAGCGATGTACGGTGCAGGACCCGCCGTCAGTACGGGAAAGCTTTCCGTCTCGTATTGACCCGGTGGTAACGCTGGATTACCGGTGCGCCGTTTTCCATGAAAACCAGACGAGATGATTCCCAACTTGTACCTCCGATGCGGAGCCCCGCCGGTCGAATGTAATCCGTGCCCCAACGATAGGCCAACAGCTGCACAGAGACCAGACCTACCGGGGCTGTGCCAGCTGCCAGACGTCCGCGGCCGCACCCTCGGGAAGCCGCAGCACCCACCGCTCGCCGGGCGCCGGATAGGCGCGCAGCGTGGTGGCCACCGAACCGCTCCGGTACACCTCCACCAGGGACGCGTCCACAAACACCCGCAGCTCCTCCCCCGCAGCAAGAGGCCCGCTGAACACCACTTGCTCAGCCTCGGTTGAACCATCGGCCACCAGGGAAAGCTCGACGACGGCGTCCGCGGCCAGCGCCGCCGGCCCACCGGAGCGGGCGGTCACCACAGCCTCGGCATACGCCGGCAGCTCAACGCTCCCGGCAGCCTGCGCAGCCAGCTGCGCGCCACGGTAGGCATCCACCTCCGGCGCCGGTGCCACGGCCAGGGCACCGTCCACCACGGACAGCAGGCGCGGGTGGGTGAGCACTCCGGCCCAGCCCGCGGCGTCGATCTGTTCCTGGCTGCGGCCCCGGCGGCCGTCCCGGCCCGGACCTTCATTGGCCCAGCCCCACAGCAGGGCCTTGGGCTCCGCGAGGGCAGCAAGAGCAGAAGAAGAAACAGGAGCAGCAGGAGCACCGGCGCCGGCACCACCGGCACCGGCACCGTCCTGCAGCTGCACGATCTGCGGCGCGTAGAAGTCGCGGCCCAGGTCGGACTTTCCGCCGGTCTCCGGGGAAAATACCGGCAGCCCGGTGGCGGGGTCCTCGGCCAGGGAGCCGATGAGGTGGCCTACCCCGTTGGCATGCTCGTGGTCGTCGCCGGACAGCCATAGGGAGAACATCATGACCCACGCGTCGCCGGAAGAAGCGTCGACGCCGGACCCGGTTTCACGGGATTCAGCGGAGGACACGGCCGGAACCCGCACCAGCTGCGGGCATTCCCAGATCTCGGCCGGCGTCTTGGCAGCAGCGACCGGGTTCTCGGACGTGAGCCAGATGCCCTGGTACTTCCAGTCGGCCAGGTCCTCCACCGTGTAGAGCAGGAGTGCCGCGTGACCGGAGGCCAGACCCGCGCCCTGCATGGCGTAGCGCTTGCCGTTGAAGCGGAAGATGAACGGGTCGCGGACGGCCGTGACCATGGGGTCGGCCGGCATGGACGCCGCGACGTGCCCGTCCTGGGTCCAGGACACAAGGTCCGCCGAACCGCGGGAGATGACCACCTGGGAGTGGCCGCCGTCGCCCCTTACGCCGGAGTACGCGGCGGTGGGGACGCCGCCGTCGTCCGTCACCACACCGGTCCAGCAGCCGTACTCGTCCGGCCCGCCGTCCTGCGGACGCAGCGCCACGGGGTGTTCCTCCCAGCGGACCAGGTCCGCGGAGCTGACGTGGCCCCACGCGATCTTGTGGTGCTGGGCGGACGCGGGGTTGTACTGGAAGAAGACGTGGTACCGGCCGTTGAGATGGCTGACGCCGTTGGGGTCGTTGATCCAGCCCTGGGCGGGGCGGGGGTGGAAGTGCGGGAACGCGGGGTCGGGGTGCGCGGCGGCCAGGCTGGCGAAGTCGGTGGCGGCGAGGTCCGGGGATGACATGGGGGTAAGCCTTTCAGAGGTGTGGGCTATTTGCCGCTGCCGGCGGTGAGGCCGTCCTGCAGCGCGCGCTGGCCGAAGAAGAAGACCACCAGTGCGGGGATCATGGACAGGACCACGCCGGCCAGCACCACGGAGATGCTGCCGGTGCCCAGGTTGCCCTGCAGGGAGACCAGGCCCAGCGGCAGGGTGAAGTTCTGTTCCGAGATGGTCATGATGAGCGGCCGGAAGAACTCGTTCCAGTGGAAATTGAAGGCCAGGATGCCCACAATCGCCATCCCCGGAATGGCCAGCGGGGCGTAGACCGAGCGGAAGGTCCGCCAGGGCGAGGCGCCGTCGATCGACGCCGCTTCCGCGAGGTCGGTGGGCAGCCCCATGAAGTACTGCCGCATCAGGAAGGTGCCGAACGCCGTCGGGATGGCCGGCAGGATCAGCGCCAGGAGGGTGTCCGAAAGTCCCATGCCGCGGATCAGCATAAACACGGGCACGATGGTCACCTGCACCGGCACCATCATGGTGGCCAGCACGATGGAGAACAGGGCGCCGCGGCCGCGGAACTTCAGGTTGGCGAAGGCGTAGCCGGCCATCGCGGCGGTGACCATCTGTCCCACCGCGATGAGCCCGGTGACCAGGGCGCTGTTCAGCACCAGGAGGACGATGTCCAGCTGCCGGAAGACCTGCGCGTAGGACGTGAAGTCCGGATTCCAGGGGAAGAACGACGGCGGCAGCTTGAACGATTCCGACGGCGACCGCAGCGAGGTGGACAGGGTCCACATCACCGGGCCCAGGGTCAGGACGGCCGCGATCATCAGCAGGACAATGCGGAGGACCAGGTTCCAGTTCGGCTTCCGCCGGGACCGGGCAGGCACGGCAGGTGTGCGGGTGGACACACGCTCTGAAGTGGTAGTCATGGCGGGCCTCACTGGTAGAAAACGAATCGTTTGCTGAGCCGGAACTGCGCGGCGGTGATGGCCATGATGATCAGGGTCAGGATCACGCCGATGGCCGAGGCCTCACCGAATTCCAGGCGCTGGAACGCGGATTCGAAGATCACCATCACGGCGGTGCGGGTGGAGTCCCCGGGCCCGCCGCGGGTCAGGACGTACGGCTGGTCGAACACCTGGAGCGCGCTGATGATGGCCATCACGGACGCCAGCAGGGTGGTGGGGCTGAGCAGCGGCAGGGTGACGTAGACGTGCTTGCGCCAGCCGGTGGCGCCGTCCAGCGAGGCGGCCTCGTAGGTTTCCACGGGGATCGACGCCAGCCCGCCGATGAACAGCAGGAAGGAGAACCCGAAGTTCTGCCACACATAAACCAGGATGACGACGGCGGCGGACCCGCCGGGGGTGGTCAGCCACGGCACCGCGGGGATGCCGGCGAGGGACAGGAACCAGTTGACCACGCCGAACTGCTCGTTGAAGAGGTACCGCATAAAGATGGACACCGAGGCGGCGGAGAGGATCAGCGGGAAGAAGAACGCCGAGCGGAAGAAGGTCCGCAGCCAGGACGGCATCTTCTCCTGCACCATCACGGCGAGCGCCAGTGCCAGGCCGAGCTGGAGGGCCACCGCCACAATCACAAACGCAATGGTGTTCAGGAAGGACACCCGGACCGTGGGGTCCTGGACCACTTCGGCGAAGTTGTCGAAGCCCACGAACGTCGGGGCGGAGATGATGTCCCAGCGGAAGAACGCCAGGACCACCGATGCCGCGATGGGCACCAGGGTGAACAGGCCCATGCCCAGGATGGTGGGGGCCAGGAAGATCCAGGCAAGCCAGCGCTGGCTGTGCCGGCCGTACGCGGTGTTCGCGGAGGCGGGCGTACCGGGCTTGGCGGCCTTGGCGGCCTGCTTCGGCCGGTCCCGGCGAGGGATGGTGGTGCTCATGACTGCCTCCTCAGGGCCAGTTCAAGATCGCGCTGCATGGACTCGAGGGCCTGCTTGAGCTGGCGCTCGTCGCCGCTGACGGCCAGCGAAACGTTTTTCATCAGGGCCGTTTCGACGGCGGCCTGCTGGGGCGGTGCCGGGATGGGGCCGGTGGTGGGGTACTTGTCCAGCGTGTCGTAGAAGACCTTCCAGTGCGCCGGGCCCTTCCCCGAATACAGCGCCTCGTTGACCATGGAGCGGCGGGCGGGGGTGGTGACCGGGTTGGGGAAGATCAGCTCCATAGCTTCGCGGCTGGCACTGAACTTGATCCATTCCCAGGCGGCGTCCTTGTCCTTGGCGGTTTTCATGATGGCGTAGCCGGCCGTGCCGAACTGGTGCCGCTGGCTCCGCCACTTGGGGAAGAACGCGACGTCGTAGTCGTTCTCCTTCATGCCGGCCTCGTGCAGGCCCTGGACCCAGTAGCCGCCGGCCGGGGTGGTGCCGATCCGGTTGGAGGCGAAGAGCCCCACCAGGGAGCTGCCGCCGCCTTCTTCGGGCCGGACGCCGAGGCCGTCCTTGACGAGGCCGCGGAGGTAGTCGAAGGTCTCGAACACGCGGGGGTCGTCGGCGTTGGGTTCGAGCCACTGGTACCCGCCGGAGCGCAGGCTGCGGGAGGGATCGTTGGCGTAGAAGGAGTCCCAGAGCCAGTCCCCGCCGGTGGACCGGGTCTCCTTCAGGAAGCTGGTGTCGTTGGCGTAGAGCCAGGGCACCACGCCGCCGAAGAGCCGGTTGGTCCAGTAGTAAGGCGTGAAGTCGGTGGGCCGGGCCTTGCGCATGGCGGCGAGGCTGTTGCGGAAGTCAACGTGGGTCCAGTCGTCCGCCGGGCGTTCCAGCCCTGCCTGCGCGAAGGCGGTGGTGTTGTAGTACATGTTGGCGGCGTTCCAGTCCATGGGGAGCTGGAAGAGGCTGCCTTTGTACATAAAGGCCTCCACCAGGCTGGGGTGGACGTCGGCGAAGAACTCGGCCATGTCCGCGGCGTCGCGGCGCAGGTATTCGTCCAGCGG
>NZ_JAKFFD010000169.1:0-47786 GCF_036675385.1 Pseudarthrobacter sp.
CTGTCACCGCCGTGATGCACGCCAGGGCCATGATTGCCACGGCAAGCGCCGTCCAGCCCAGGGACTGGAACACCAGTCCGCCGGCCCAGCCGATGACGCTGGAGCCCAGGTAATAGGCCAGGTTGTAGAGCGACGATGCCTGGGCGCGGCCGGTGGTGGCGATGCTTCCGGTCCAGCCTGCGCCGATGCTGTGGGCCGCGAAGAAGCCGCCGGTGAAAATCACCAGGCCGGCAAGGATCAGGGCGAGCAGCTGCGTAAGCGTCAGCGCCAGCCCGGCCACCATCAGGAGGATGCCAGCCAGCAGCACATTCCTGCGGCCAAACCTGGCCGTCAACCCGCCGGCCCAGCGGGAAGAGAACGTTCCGGAAAGGTACGCCAGGAAGATCAGGCTGATCAGGGTGGCAGGCAGCGTGAAAGGCTCAGCGGACAGCCGGAAGCCGAGGTAGTTGTAGACGGCCACAAACCCGCCCATCATCAGGAAGGCCTGGATGTAGAGCGCCAGCAGCCGGGGATTGCGCACATGCCCGCCGAGCGTCGCCATGGCACCGCGCAGCCCGGCGGCTTTGGCGGCGGTGAATCCCTTCGCCTGCGGTACCAGAACCAGGAAGAGTACCGCGGCCACTGTTGCCAGCAGGGAAACGGCCAGGGCGGCCGTGCGCCAGCCCCACAGCTCACCTGCCGGGCCTGCCACGAGCCGGCCGGCCAGCCCGCCCAGCGTAGTGCCGGCAACGTAGCTGCCTGCGGCCACGGCCGCATGGGCCCTGTTCACTTCCTCGTTCAGGTAGGCGATGGCGATGGCCGGGATCCCGCCCAGCGCCATGCCTTCCAGCAGCCGCAAGGCAAGCAGGGCGCCGAAAGTGGGAGCGAGCGGTACCAGCAGGCCCAGGACAGTGGCGGCGGAGATGCCCCATGCCATGGCCTTCACCCTGCCGATCCTGTCCGCGAGGAAGGACCACGGAATGACGGTGATGGCCAGGCCCACGGTGGCCAGCGAAATGGTCAATGCGGCCTCTGCCGCTGTTACCTTCAGGTCTGCCGCCAAGAGCGGCAAGACCGCCTGGGTGGAGTAGAGCTGGGCGAACGTTGCCACGCCTGCGAAGGCCAGGCCGGCCAGAATCTTGTTGTAGGCAGCGGAGCCTTTGGGATGTCCCGCCCAGTGATCCTGCGCTGGACTGAACGTTCCTGGGATGGCGGCATTCTGTGGCATGGCTCAAGGGTAGGCTTCGGCAATGTATGCTTCCAATGCATCTTTTAGGGACAATTCATATCTAGAGTGGAACGTTTGGAAGGTGAAGCCCATGCACGCGGACCACAAACAGCTGGTGAAGCTCCTGCCGCTCCTCCCCATCCTGGCCGAGCTGGGCCGGACCCAGCACGTCACGGAAACGGCCGAGCTCCTTGGAGTACCCCAGTCCACGGTGAGCCGGGCACTGTCCCGGGCCAGCGCCGTCGTCGGAACAGAATTGCTGATCCGGGACGGACGGGGCATCCGCCTCACAGCGGCCGCCCGGACGCTGCTGCCGTACATCGAGTCGGCCCTGACCGAGTTCCAGGCCGGACTGGACCTGGTCCGGCACGAGTCGGACGTGGTGCGGGGGAAGGTGTCGCTGTCCTTTCAGCACACGTTCGGGGAGGCCACCCTGCCCGTGCTCATCAGTGCCTTCCGCAGCCGCCACCCGGAGGCCGGCTTCATTCTCAGCCAGGGGGCGCGGGACACCTGCCTGGCGGAGCTGGCCTCGGGCCAGGCGGACCTGGCACTGACCGCCCCTGTTCCGGCGGCAAGCAGCACCATCGCTTCGGCGCCGCTCTACCGTGAGCCCCTCCGGCTGGTGGTTCACCACGGGCACCCGCTGGCCGGACGGGACGCCGTCAGGATGCAGGACATCCGCCGGGACCCCTTCGTCGCGCTGGAGCCGGGTTACGGCATGCGGTCACTGACGGATGCCTTGTTCCGCGAGGCAGGCTTCCGGCCGCGGATCGCCTTCGAAAGCCAGGACACCCACACCGCCCGTGGATTGGTCGCCGCGGGACTTGGCGTCAGCATCCTGCCGCCCGGCGGCAATGCCCCGGGGCGCCACATCAGCCCGGAGACCGGCAACCTGGGCTGGGTCGAACTTGCCTTGGAATCCGGCCTGGCGTTCCGCGAAATCGGGCTGGGCTGGCGCCGGCGGAAACCCGGCCCCGACGCCGAGCCCGATCCTGTGCGCTTCTTCCGGGAGATGGTCCTGCAGGAGGGCCCGCACTTGCTGGCGGGCCTCGTGGCCGCCCGTTCAGGCAGGGGATAGGCGGCGCGGTGCTGAGACACGACGTCGTCCCGCGGCCCGGCAGCGTTTCGCCGGCAGCGTTTCAGTAGGCTGGGGGACGTGACTGATAGCGAGCACCCCCAGACCACAACTTCCGGACACCACCCGCTGGGCGGCGCCACGTCCGCGGCCGCCCCAGGTCCCCTCGCGGGGGTCATCATCGGCCTGGACATCGGAGGTACAAAGACCCGCGGCGTCAGGTTTGAGGACGGCGTTGCCGTGGCTGACGAGTCCGCCGGCAGTTCCAACGTCCAGAACGTCAGCCGCGAACAGGCGGCGATGAACCTCGCGGATCTCTTCTCCCGGATCGGCGGCGGCCACGTGGCCCAGGTGTATGCCGGGGCCGGTGGCATAGACACCGACGACGACGCCGCAGCCCTTGCCGCGCTGATCGAACCCCATGTTCCGGGAGCCAAAGTCACAGTGGTCCACGATTCACGGCTGCTGCTGGCCGCGGGCGGCGCCAGTACCGGCGTGGCCGTGATTGCGGGAACCGGCTCTGCAGCCTGGGGAAGGAATGCCGCAGGCGACGAGGCCCGTGCCGGCGGCTGGGGCTACCTGCTTGGGGATGAAGGCAGCGGCTACTGGCTGGGCCGTGAGGCGGTCCGGCACAGCCTGCGCCGGATGAACCAGGGTCTACCGGCGGACCAGCTGACCGAAGCGCTGCTTGCAGCCTGCGGAGTGGACCACCCCAACAAGCTGATTGCGCTCTTCCATTCCCCGGACACCGGCCGCCGGTTCTGGGCCCAGCAGGCACGCCTGGTGGTGGAGGCGGCTGCGGCGGGCCACACGGCCAGCCAGGAGCTCCTGGACCAGGCCGGCCAAGACCTTGCGGGCCTGGCTGCGCAGGCCCTGCGGAAGCTTGGAATCGACGGCCCGGTAATTCTCGGCAGCGGACTCGGCATGAACGTGATTCCGCTGCAGGACTCTTTCCGGAGCCACCTGGCCGCCGCCGGCGTCTCCGATGTCCGTGTCCTGGACCAGGACCCTGTGTTTGGCGTCCTGAAGCTGGTCTCGGAAGCGTCAGGGGCCCACTGACCGCTTCCGGGGTGTCAGCCTGACGGCCGGCATGATGGGGGCGGGGATGCGTCCGGCTTCGGCGCCCGCATCCGGGCCGTGCCCTTCAACCAGCCCGTAGCGGGCTTCCCGGGCAGCAGCGTCTGGCAGTGCGGCCTGGGCTTCCCAGTCCGCACGGGCCTGCTCCACTTCGTCGTGCGTGCGGCCCACGAAGTTCCACCACATCAGCAGTTCCTCCTGGAACGGTTCCCCGCCGATCAGGAGCAACCGCGTGCCGGGGAGGGCCTGGAACTCCAGCGTCGTACGTCCCGCACCCAGGTAGCCCAGCGGCCCGGGCGGGACCTCCTGCCCGTCCAGCGTCAGCCCGCCGTCGAGCACCAGGACGGCGTGCTCAAAGTGAGCGTTCAGCGGCAGGACGGCAAGGCCGTCGCAGGAGATGTCCGCTCCGATAATGGGGGAGTACATCGTGGCCGGTGACACCGCCCCGGCGAATTCGCCCACCATCACCGTCGCAGTGAAACCCAGCCCCGTCACGGAAGGCAGTTCGCGGTGCTGCTCGAACGCAGGTTCGCGATGGCGTTCCGTATCCGGCAACGCTACCCAGAGCTGCAGGCCGCGCTGCACGGGCAGCGGCGCGCCGGCGTCGGGACCTGCATCGGAATCTGGAAGCACGGCGAACTCGGAGTGGGACACCCCGTGCCCGGCGGTCATGATGTTCAGCTCACCGGGCCGGACCACAACGTCGCTGCCCACGCTGTCCCGGTGCCGGATGTTCCCAGCAAGCGGCCAGGTGACCGTCTGCAGGCCCGTGTGCGGGTGGGGGAGTACGGACATGGCGATGCGGTCCGGACCGAAACTGTCCAGGAAGCACCAGGCTCCGATGGTGGGCAGGCCGCGCTGTGGGAGCGTGCGCCGGACGTTCATGGCCCGCACGCCGCCCAGCGGAACCTCCCGTTCGGGCCAGAGCTGCAGGCAAGGGCCGGACGTCCCTTCAGGGCCTGCGGGTGGACAAAGTTCCTGTTGCGGAGCCACTTCCAAGTTGGTCACAGACCAACTCTAGGCGCGGGCAGGGCCGGGCGTAAGCACAGCACGGGCACCTTGTGATCGAAGGACCCATCCGCGGGCGGCTGTCCAACGAATGATTACAGTAGGGATTCGCTTGCCCGGATTGCCTTCGGATCCGGTTAAGCTGTGAACGGATTGCGTTACCGTAAATATCAGTGAGCCTATGACCCAAACACTGTCCGATGCCGTCCAACAGAACAGGTAAGTCCGGGAATGGACCTAGCCATGATTGAGTTCCAGAGCGTCACCAAGCAGTATCAGGGCGGGCAGCCCGCCGTGGACCAGCTCACCATGTCCATCGACAGGGGCTCCATCACCGTTTTTGTAGGGCCGTCCGGCTGCGGCAAAACCACCTCGCTGCGGATGATCAACCGCATGGTGGAACCGACGTCCGGCGTGATCACCGTGGACGGGCGGGACGTGACCTCGGTTCCTGCCGCGGAGCTGAGACGGTCCATGGGCTACGTCATGCAGTCCTCCGGGCTGATGCCGCACCGTTCCGTGCTGGACAACATCGCCACCGTGCCCCGGCTCAACGGCGTTTCCAAGGCCGAGGCCCGCAAACGCGCCACGGAACTGCTCGACGTCGTCGGGCTGGCTTCCGCGCTCGGGAAGCGGTACCCCTCCCAGCTCTCGGGCGGCCAGCAGCAGCGCGTCGGTGTGGCCCGGGCGCTCGCCGCCGATCCGCCAGTCCTGCTGATGGATGAACCGTTCAGCGCCGTTGACCCCGTAGTGCGTGACGAACTGCAGCATGAACTCCTGAGGCTGCAGAAGGACCTCGCTAAAACCATCGTTTTCGTCACGCACGATATCGACGAGGCGACCATTCTCGGCGACAAGGTGGCCGTTTTCGCCGTCGGCGGCCGGCTGGCCCAGTACGCCACCCCTGAGGAAATCCTCCGGGCACCGGCCAATGATTTTGTGGCCTCCTTCGTGGGGCGGGACCGCGGCTTCCGCCACCTCGGGTTCACCACGTCCGACGCCGTGACCATCCACCCGGTGCCCACGCTCGTGATGAGTGGCGGCCAGTTCGCCGGCGATCCCGCTGCGGTGACTGACTGGCAGCTCGTGGTGGATCCGGACCTGCGCCCGCTGGGCTGGGCGAGGCCGGGGACGGACTCAGAGCTCATCCCGGGCGGGTCACTCTTCCGCCCCGGCGAGACGCTGCGGCGGGCGCTGGACTCGGCCCTGTCGTCCCCGTCCGGCCAAGGTGTGGCGGTGGACGGCGACGGCAAGGTCCTGGGAACCATCAGGGCACAGGAAGTCCTCGGCGTCATTGAGGAAGCCCGCCAGGTCAGGCAGGCTGCGCTCTGATGGAGTGGTTCCTGGCAAACAGCGGCATGGTCATGGGACTGGCGGGCCAGCACCTGGTCCTGGCCCTCATCCCGATGGTCCTGGGGCTGGTCATTTCCATTCCGCTGGCGCAGTTGGCGCGGACCCACCCGGCGCTCAGGTCGGTGGTGGTGACCGCCAGTTCATTGCTGTACACCGTCCCGTCGCTGGCGCTGTTCATCATCCTGCCCTCGATTCTCGGAACCCGGATCCTGGACCCGCTCAACGTGATTGTGGCCCTGACCATCTACGCTGTGGCGCTGCTGGTCCGGGCCGCCCTGGATGCCTTTGACTCCGTGGAGGAGGATCTCCGGCAGGCTGCGATCGCCATGGGGTACAAGCCGTGGCTCCGCTTTGTCCAGATCGACCTGCCACTGTCCCTTCCGGTGATGTTCGCCGGGCTGCGGGTGGTCTCCGTCAGCAACATCTCCCTGGTGAGTGTCGCGGCACTCCTGGGGGTGGGGAACCTGGGCATGCTGTTTACCGACGGACTGCAACGGAACTTCGTCACGGAAGTGGTGGTGGGAATCATCGCCATCCTGGTGCTCGCGCTGCTGATGGATGCTGTACTGGTCGTCCTGGAAAGGCTGCTGACGCCGTGGACCCGCGCCGCTAAAGCGTCCGGCCCCGCGGCGCCTTCCGCCGCCAGCTACCTGGCCGACGCCAACATCCACACAGGGGCCGCGCCATGAGCAACATTTTTGTGGACACCCTCGCCTGGATTGCCGATCCGCTGCACTGGACCGGCAGTTCCGGCATCCCGGTCCGGCTGCTGGAGCACCTCCAATACAGCGGGCTGGTCTTGGTGATTGCCGCGGCCATCGCGGTTCCGGCAGGGCTTTACATCGGGCACACGGGCCGCGGACGCGTGGTGGCCGTAGCGGTGGCAGGGGCGCTGCGGGCCCTGCCCACACTGGGCCTGCTGGTCCTCTTCGCCCTCCTTGCGGGAAGCAGCCTGATGCCGCCGGTGTGGGCGCTGGTCATCCTGACCGTGCCGCCGCTCCTTGCCGGAACGTATGCCGGCATTTCGAGTGTGGACCGGGCCGTGGTGGACGCTGCCCGGGCCATGGGCATGACCGAGCTGCAGATCCTGTTCCGGGTTGAGCTGCCCAACGGGCTGCAGGTCATGTTCGGCGGTGTCCGAACCGCCGTGCTGCAGGTCATCGCCACGGTGTCGGTGGTTGCCTACCTGCCCTTGGGCGGGCTGGGCCGCTACCTTTTTGACGGCTTGGCGCTGCAGGACTTCCCGCGGATGCTTGCCGGGTCGCTGCTGATTGCAGGGCTGGCCATCGTTGTTGACCTCATCCTGGCCGCGGTGCAAAGAGCCCTTCTTTCGCCCGGCCTCAAAACCGATCTGCACGGTGGCCAAAAGGCCTCCGCTGATCTCCCAGCTGCCGCGCCTGCGCCAGCTGCCGTTCAAGGAGGTACCCCATGAAAGACAACACCAGGACAATCCTTACCCGCCGGGGACTGGCTGGCATGGCTGCCGGCGTCGGCCTGGCCGTCGCGCTGACGGCCTGCGGCGGGAGTGACCCGTTGGCCACCCCCAGCACCAGCGCCGGAAGCGCCGGCGGCGGCTCGTTGGTGGTCGGCTCGGCTGACTTCCCGGAGAGCCAGATCGTCGCTGAGATCTACGCCGGCGCGCTGACTGCTGCAGGGGTCACGGCAACCACCAAGCCCAACATCGGTGCCCGCGAAATCTACTTCAAAGCGGTCCAGGACGGCTCGGTTGACCTTGTCCCGGATTACTCCGGCAACCTGCTCTCGCATGTGGATCCTGAAGCTGCCGAGGTCTCGGCCGACGACATCTACAAGGCGCTGCCGGGCAAGCTCCCCGAGGGTTTGGCAGTCCTGGAGGCGTCCAAGGCCGAGTCCAAGGACGCCATGGTGGTCACCAAGGCCACCGCGGAGAAGTACCAGCTGAAGTCCATTGAGGACCTCGCCAAGGTCTGCAAGGACCTGACCATGGCGGCGCCGGCCACGTTCGAAACCCGCGCCTATGGCTTCCCGGGACTCAAAAAGAACTACGGCTGCGAACTCAAGGCACTGAAGCCCTTCAGCGACGGCGGCGGCAACCTGACCCTGCAGGCACTGCTGACCGACGACGTCCAGGTGGCTGACATCTACACCACCACACCGTCCATCGCGGACAACGACCTGGTGGTCCTGGAGGATCCCAAGAACAACTTCAAGGCCCAGCAGGTCCTGCCGCTGTACAACAAGGCAAAAATGACCGACAAGGCCAAGGACGCGCTCAATGCCGTGTCGAAGATCCTCACGACTGAGGACCTGGTCAACCTCAACCGCGCAGTCAGCGGCAGCCAGAAGCAAAATGCCAAAGACGCCGCCGCCACGTGGCTCAAGGACAAGGGCATCGTCAAGTAGCACCTGACTCCACAACGCAATCACGACGGCGGCTGCCGGACCCACACGGGCCGGCAGCCGCCGTCGTCCGCTCTCTACACGTCTGTGTCTGAGGTCTCAACAGAAGTACATCCGTCATATGGCATATTTGATGGATGGCAGAATTCAAGCAGTCCACCAAGCTTCACAACGTCCTTTACGACATCCGTGGACCGATTCTTCAGGCCGCCCAGCAGATGGAGGCGGAGGGTCACCGGATCCTCAAACTGAACATCGGAAACCCTGCGCCGTTTGGATTTGAAGCCCCGGACGCGATCCTGGTGGACATGATCCGCCATCTGCCCCATGCCCAGGGTTACAGCGACTCCCGGGGCATCTTCTCGGCCCGGACCGCGGTCTCCCAGTACTACCAGACCCGCGGAATCCAGAACATCCATGTGGACGACATCTACCTGGGCAACGGCGTCAGCGAACTGATCACCATGTCCCTCATGGCGCTGCTCAACGACGGCGATGAGGTGCTGATCCCCACACCGGACTACCCGCTGTGGACCGCTTCCGTGGCCCTGGCGAGCGGGAAGCCCGTGCACTACCTCTGCGATGAGGAATCAGGCTGGCAGCCGGACCTTGAGGATCTTGAAGCCAAGATCACGCCCCGCACCAAGGGCATCGTGGTGATCAACCCCAACAACCCCACGGGCGCGGTCTATCCGGAAGAGACGCTGAAGAAGATCGTGGCGCTGGCCGAGAAGCACGGACTGATCCTTTTCGCGGATGAAATCTACGAAAAGATCCTGTACGAGGACGCCGTGCACATCAACATGGCCGCGCTGACGGGCGACGACGTCCTTTGCCTCACTTTCAGTGGGCTGTCCAAGGCCTACCGCGTCTGCGGCTACCGTGCCGGCTGGATGGCCATCTCGGGCCCGAAGAAGGATGCCTCCGATTATCTGGAGGGCATCAGCCTCCTGGCCAACATGCGCCTCTGTGCCAACGTGCCCGCCCAGCACGCCATCCAGACCGCGCTCGGCGGCTACCAGAGCATCAATGACCTCATCCTGCCCGGCGGCAGGCTGCTGGAACAGCGGAACAAGGCCTACGACATGCTCAACGCGATCCCGGGTGTGAGCACGCAGCAGGCCCGTGGCGCGCTGTACCTGTTCCCGCGCCTGGATCCGGAAGTCTTCCACATCCGTGATGACGAGAAATTTGTCCTGGACCTGCTGAAGGAGCAGAAGATCCTGGTGTCACACGGCCGGGCGTTCAACTGGGTCCGGCCTGACCACTTCCGCATGGTCACGTTGCCGAACGTCAAGGACATTGAAGAAGCGATCGGACGCATGGGGGACTTCCTTAGCCGGTACCAAGGGAACTAGCCTGTGGTGACGCGTCTTTCGGCGCGTGGAACCTTGGGAAAGGACCCCAATGGCCGACGTCGTTGAGTTCGAGAAGCACCCCGTCGATACGCTGAGGGTGGGGAAAGGGTTCTCGCTGGCCGACGCTGACTCCGACGCGACGCCCGGTTACAAGGGCAACAAAGCCGATGGCCAGACAATTCTGGCTGAACTGGACGGCGCGTTGGCCGAACTTCAGGAAAAGCTGTTCGCGGAGTCGCGCTTCGGCGGGAGAAAACGGCTTCTGCTGATCCTGCAGGCCATGGACACCGCGGGCAAGGGCGGAATCGTCAGCCATGTCATGGCCACCATGAATCCGCAGGGCGTCCAGTTCAAAGCCTTCAAGGCCCCCACCGAGGAGGAAAAGTCCTATGACTTCCTCTGGCGGATCGAGAAGGAGGTGCCCGGAGCGGGCATGGTGGGCATCTTCGACCGCTCCCACTATGAGGACGTCCTGATCCACCGGGTCCATAACTGGGCGACGCCTGACGAAATTAGGCGCCGCTACCGGGCCATCAATGAGTTCGAGGCGCGCCAGACCGATGCCGGAACCAAAATCATCAAGGTGATGCTCAACATCAGCAAGGATGAACAGAAGGCACGGCTCCTTGCCCGGCTGGACAACCCCGCCAAGCACTGGAAATACAGCAGCGGTGACCTCAAGGAACGAGCCTTCTGGGGCGACTACATGGCCGCCTACCAGGCTGCCTTCGACGAGACCAACACGGAAGCCGCACCCTGGCACGTGGTTCCGGCCAACAAGAAATGGTACGCCAGGATCGCGGTGCAGCAGTTGGTGCTGGGCGCGCTGTCTGACATGAAGCTGGAATGGCCAAAGGCGGAGTTCGACGTCCCGATCGAACGGGAACTGGTTGAACGGTCCTGACCTGTTGGGGCGCGTCGTTCCGAGGGGTGGGCCGCCTTCTGTGACTGGTCAGAGCGGCTGGTCGCGGGCGGCAGCGAGCCGTTTGCGGGCGCCCTCCAGCCACTCCTCGCAGCGCTTTGCCAGGGCTTCGCCGCGTTCCCAGAGTGCCAGGGATTCCTCGAGGCTGGCGCCGCCCGCCTCAAGCTTCCCCACCACCTGCACCAGCTGTTCGCGGGCTTCCTCATAGCTCAGTGCTTGGATTTCCGGGTCAGGCTTTGTTTCGGGCATGTGCTTCTCCTTGTTGAAGTTCCCCAGTGGAAGTGGCGCCGAACAGGCCATGGGCTACGCGTACGGACAACGCAGTTCCCGACGGCGCCTCCGACGGGTCTCGGACCACAGCGTGGCCGGCAGTTTCAGTGGCACGGGCCGGCCGGCCGTTGGCCAGTTCGACCACGGCATAGCCGCGGTCCAGCGTCTTTTGTGGTGACAGGGCACGGACCTGGGCCTGCAGGTGAACCAGCTGGTCAGCCGCCCGTACCACCGTTGAACTGACAGCGGCCGATGATCTCCGCAGGAGGCGTTCGATTTCCTCCGCGCGTCCGGTGACCATGGCTTCCGGGGCGGCCAGAACAGGCCGGGAATGGAGTGCGGACAACCGGTCCGACTCCCTGTCCACGAGCCTGCCGATGCTTCTGCGCAGGTGCTCCCGTGCCTGGCGCACGCCCGCCAGTTCCTCGGCAACGTCAGGCACGATCCGCTTGGCCGCATCAGTGGGCGTCGACGCGCGCAGGTCCGCCACGTCGTCGAGTAGGGGACGGTCCGCCTCATGTCCGATGGCGCTGACCACCGGGGTGGCCGTGGCCGCGACAGCACGGATCAGTTCCTCGCTGTTGAAAGGCAGCAGGTCCTCCAAGGCTCCGCCGCCCCGGGCGATGACAATGACGTCCACGTCGGGGCGGCTGTCCAGTTCCTGCAGGGCGCGGATAATTTGCGAGACCGCAGTGTTGCCCTGGACCGCCACTTCCCGGATCTCGAATTCAACTGCGGGCCAGCGCAGTGCGGCGTTTTGGACGACGTCTTTTTTGGCGTCGGAGTCCCGTCCGGTAATCAGACCGATACGGTGCGGGAGCAGCGGCAGTGGTTTCTTCCGTGAGTCGGCAAACAGCCCCTCGGCGGAGAGGGCCTGGCGCAACCGTTCGATCCGCGCCAGCAGGTCGCCAAGCCCTACAGGCCTGATGTCCCGAACCTGCATGTTGAGCCGCCCGGTCTTCAGCCAGAACTCCGGCTTGAGCAAGGCCACCACGCGGGAGCCACGCTCCAGGGGCATGTTCTGCCGGTCCAGAACCTTGGTCCAGACCGACGCCGGCAGGGAAACTTCCGCGTCCACGTCCCGGAGGGTGAGGTACGCGTTACCCCCGCGGCGGTTCATTTCGATGACCTGGCCTTCGACCCATGCGGACGGGGTGCGATCGATATGGGCCTTGAGTTTCTGGGACAGCAACTGCAGGGGCCATGGATTGTCCGGGCTGGTCTCACCGGCCGTGGCAGGCAACGTGGTGGCAGCAGTGCCCGGCAGCGCAGTCTGTTCAGACATGTCCGCTGCCCCGGGAAACTGTGGGTGGCGGCATGGTGGTCCTTTGTTCGGCAGGTAGCGGTTCGTGCTTGAAGGGCGGCCGTCAGTGAGCTGGCGGTTGCCATTCAACCTTATCCATAAGCTGTATCACCCGAGACTGACATTCTTTGTCCAGACACCAGCTCTATGATGGCTGTGCTGCCGCCAACCCGTGAGGACCCGTTTTGCGCACCTTCGTTTCAGCCATCGCCGTCGTCGTGGGCGTTTTGCTGTCCGCCCTGGCCGTACCCGCCATCTGGCTTGACCGCAACGTGGTTCAGGAGGATGGCTTTGTGGCCCTGGCCGCTCCCCTGGGGCAGGACGCAGAATTCCAGCAGCGGCTCGCCGCGGCCGCTGTGGGCACCATCGATGCAGGGGCCATCCCGGACGCCCTGGCAGGTCTGGTCACGCCAGTGCTTGAGGCGGCGGCCGGTTCCCTCACAGCTTTGCCCGGCTACCCGGCGGCCTGGGAGGAAACACTGCGGAAGAGCCACCGGCTCAGCTTCGCCGCACCCGCATCGGCTCCCGCCGAACCTGACTCCCCGTCGTCGCTTACGTTGGACGTGGCACCCCTGGTGGCGCTGGCGACGGAGGAGCTCGCACGCACCACCGGACTCCCGCTGACTGCGCCGGAGCAGACGCTGGTCAACGTTGGCGAACCTGAGCAGCGCCAAATGGTCGAGAGAGCGTCCGCCTACGCGCCGCTCGGCTACTCCCTTGCCATTGGAGCGGGAATCGCCTTTGCGCTGGCGCTGGTGTCCGCGCGCCGTCGGTGGACCGTGATTCTCGCTGTGGGACTGGGGGCGCTGGCACTGGCGGGCCTGTGGGCTGCCGGCTCGCAGGTCGCCAGGGATGCCGTCGTGGGGACGGCCAGCGGCAACGGGCTTTCGGACATGTTCAAGGATGCGTTTGTGGCGGCCGCGTCCAGCAGCTTCCAATCCTGGGTCGGTGGTGCCGCGATAACCGGCGCTGTGCTTGTCGCTGCGGCCGTTGTGATCCGGATCGCTTCGCCAGGGCGGCGGGCCCCCACCCGGTAGCATGGAGAGATGACTTCCTCAGCTGTGTCCCTCTCGATGCCAACTGTCCCGCGCAGGCGGCGCTCGCCTGAGGAGGTAGCCGCCGCGGCTCCGGTGACCGGTCCCAAGAGGGTCCTCCTGGCTGCTCCCCGCGGCTACTGCGCCGGTGTGGACCGGGCCGTTATCGCCGTCGAGAAGGCCCTAGAGCACTACGGTCCGCCGGTATATGTCCGGAAGCAGATCGTGCACAACGTCCACGTGGTGAGCTCGCTGGAGGCGCAGGGAGCCATCTTCGTCGACGAGACCGACGAGGTCCCGGAAGGCGCCCTGGTGATCTTTTCCGCCCACGGGGTATCCCCGGCCGTCGTCCAGTCAGCCGAAGACCGCGGGCTGCGCACCATCGACGCCACCTGCCCGCTGGTGACCAAGGTTCACAAGGAGGCCGTGCGGTTCGCCAAGGACGACTTCGACATCCTGCTGATCGGCCACGACGGTCACGAAGAAGTCGAGGGCACCGCCGGCGAAGCACCGGAACACATCCAGATCATCAACGGTCCCCACGAAGTGGACAAGGTAACCGTCAGGGATCCGGAAAAGGTCATCTGGCTGTCCCAGACCACCCTCAGCGTGGACGAGACCATGGAAACGGTCCGGCTGCTGAAGGATCGGTTCCCCACCCTGCAGGATCCGCCCAGCGACGACATCTGCTACGCCACCACCAACCGTCAGGTGGCCATCAAGAAAATCTCACCCCAGGCTGACCTGGTCATTGTGGTGGGATCGGCCAACTCCTCGAACTCTGTCCGTCTGGTCGAAGTCGCCCTGGAGTACGGGGCCAAGGCCTCCTACCGCGTGGACTTCGCCAACGAAGTGGACGAGGCATGGTTTGAAGGCGTGGCTACCGTCGGCGTCACCTCAGGGGCTTCAGTTCCGGAGCTCCTGGTCACGGACGTCCTGCGCCTGCTGGCCGACTACGGGTACGGCTCCGTGGAAGAAGTTGTCACGGCCGAAGAAGACCTCCTTTTCTCGTTGCCCAAGGAACTCCGCGCAACCCTGAAGGAAGCCGGAGACGTCAGCCGGGCGCTCGGCGGCCGCCGCTCCCGCGACTGACATCTCCCGACCTCCGGTGGTTGAGCTTGTCGAAACCAAAGCTCAACCACCCATTCCCACCGTCAGGCGGCGGCTTCGTCCTGCTGAAACTCCGGGGCCGCCAGCGAACGCGGCGTGACCTCGAGTGCCGGCGGAGTGAGCAACCCGGATTCATCCATGGCATTGAGCTTCCGTGCGGTGGGCAGGATCCGCGCTTCCAGGGTGCCGATCAGGGCGTTGTACCGGTCCACCGAAGACTTGAGTGACGAACCCAGCTTGCCCACGTTATCGCCGAGCGTTCCCATTCGTTCGTACAGCTGACGGGCGAGGTCGAACAGTTCCCGCGCACTGTCCGTCAGCACATCCTGGCGCCACGTGAAAGCCACCGATTTGAGCACCGCGAGCAGCGTACTGGGCGAGGCAAGAACCACATTCCTGGAAAGCGCGTGGTCCAACAGCGTCGCATCGGCGGTCAGGGCGGCGGCCAGGATGGATTCGGCCGGCAGGAAGCAGATCACCAGCTCGGGGGAGTTCCCGGGGATGTCCCAGTACTTCTTGTTGCTGAGCGAGTCCACGTGGGCCCGCAGCGCCTTGGCGTGGGCGGCCAGCAGGGATTGCTGGCTGCCGGGATTCCCGGTTGTACCCGAGTCCTGGCGCGCACCCAGCTCCTGGGCCTCCAGGTAAGAGGACAACGGAACCTTCGCGTCCACCACCAGCTGCTTCTGGCCCGGCAGTTGGACGACGAGGTCGGGACGGACCGCTGAATCGGCCCCGGCACTGTGGACCTGCTCCAGGAAATCCACGTGCTTGAGCATGCCCGATGCCTCGACCACTCGGCGCAATTGAACTTCGCCCCACTGTCCACGAGCACTGTTGGAGCGCAACGCTGACTCGAGGGCGTGCGTGGACCGGATCAGCTGGGCATCGGAAAGCCTGGCCTCCTGAAGTTGTTGCGCCAACTGGCCGTACTGTTCCAGACGGTCGCGTTCCAGCAGTGCCACCTGCTGCTGCACCGCGGTCAGCTTTTCCGCCACGGGGGCGAGTGCCCGGAGGACGCTCCCGTCCTGGTTGCGGGACTCGCCGAGTTCCCGGTTCTGCATCGAGAGCAGGCGGCGCTCCGCATCCGCGGCGGCGAACTGGGCGCTGACCTCGGAAAGCCGCGACGAAACAGCATCGAAGTCCTCCTCCAGGGCACGACTGTGCCGGCGGAGGGAAAAGTAGGCGGCGGCGGCGCCGGCGACGGCACCCACCAGCAGCATCAACAGGGCAAGAATCAGGGCTAAAGCATCCATATCCACACTGTGGCATGACCCTGTGACAATTTACGGAACCGACATATTCCACCAGGCGTTCCACCATGTGCCGACACTGCGGGGGACCGCCTGGGGCCCATGCGTCCGGCAACCGGTAGAATCAATGCTCGTGGCTCTTACTATTGGCATCGTCGGACTGCCCAACGTCGGCAAATCAACTCTTTTCAACGCACTGACCCGGAACCAGGTGCTGGCTGCGAACTATCCGTTCGCTACCATCGAACCCAATGTCGGCGTCGTGAACCTGCCGGATCCCCGGCTCCAGCAGCTCGCTGACATCTTTGGCTCGCAGCGCCTCCTACCCGCTCCGGTGTCCTTCGTGGACATCGCCGGCATCGTGAAGGGCGCATCGGAGGGCGAAGGCCTGGGCAACAAGTTCCTTGCCAACATCCGTGAGGCCGAGGCCATTGCCCAGGTGGTCCGGGTGTTTGATGACCCCGACGTCATCCACGTTGACGGCAAAGTGGATCCCCGCTCGGACATGGAAACCATCAACACCGAGCTGATCCTCGCTGACCTTCAGACCATCGAAAATGCCATTCCCCGGATCGAAAAAGAAGTCAAGATCAAGAAGCGGGAAGCTGCCGAACTGGCAGCCATCAAGGCTGCGCAGGCGGTCCTGGAACGCGGGGACACGGTCTTCTCCTCGATCAAGAGCGACAAGCTGGAGATGGAGTATCTCAAGGAGCTCAGCCTCCTGACCGCGAAGCCGTTCATCTACGTCTTCAATTCCGACGAAGGCATCCTGGGCAGCCCGGAGAAGCAGGACGAACTGCGGGCCATGGTGGCCCCGGCGGACGCCATCTTCCTGGACGCGAAGCTCGAATCCGACCTTGTGGAGCTGGACGAGGAGGAAGCGCGCGAAATGCTGGAAATGAACGGCCAGGACGAGTCCGGCCTCGACCAACTGGCACGCGTCGGCTTCCACACCCTGGGCCTCCAGACGTACCTCACGGCCGGTCCGAAGGAAACACGCGCCTGGACCATCCACCAGGGCGACACCGCGCCGCAGGCAGCAGGCGTCATCCACAGCGACTTCCAGCGTGGCTTCATCAAGGCTGAAGTGGTTTCCTTCCATGACCTCATCGAGGCCGGTTCCATGGCCGAAGCCAAGTCCCGTGGCAAGGTACGCATCGAAGGCAAAGAGTACGTGATGGCTGACGGCGATGTAGTGGAGTTCCGCTTCAACGTCTAGCCCCAACTACGAGAATCGCGCCTTGGCACAGCCTGGGCGCGATTTTCGTGTTGGCACTGACGGTGGTTATCCACATACCCGCATGTGGCGGTTACGTGCAGCCCGCAGTCCGGCGATGCTTGGCGAATGGGAATCAGATACTACGCGTACGCATTCGACGGCAACCTGACCGACCAAGCGCTTGCCGATCCTCTCAGCTTTCTCTCCGATGATCCGCTCGCCGATGCATGGGGATTCGAACACGGTGCCACGATCAGCACCCCGACGTTTGAGCAAGCGGTGCCGAACCGGGACATGCTGTACCTCGACAAAGCATGGCGGCATTTGCAGTGCCTCACTGCACCAGCGGAACCAGACCTGATCACCCGTCGTGCCTATCGGATGTTCGAAGGCGCAGTGGTCATGAACGGCATGGGTTGGGAGCCTTGGGTGCGGACACTGACCCCACCGGAGGTGTTGGCTGTCGCAAGGGACCTGGAAGAGGTCTGCGCCGAGGACGTGGAATTGCGGCTGCGGGAATCGCATTGCTTCAGTCCGGACGTTGCTGGTGAGGTCGACTATGTCCGGAGCTACCTTCGGCAGGCGCGGACCTTTACGGCGAACCTCGCTGACGAGGGACGCGGCATGGTCTACATGATCGGATGATCCCAGCAATGACCACACCAGATCCGCAAGACAAGACAGACACCCCGGCAATGATCAGCTGATCCCGTCCTGTTCGGAGCAGCTCTATGTAGGACCGCGTGATTCCAGCCGGCAGGCTTGAATCCTTAACCTGCTGGCGTCCACCCCAGGGCGGGACCCAATGTCGTGGCGATGTCGGTGAGGATCTGGACGTAGTCCTCGTGATCGAAGCTGAAGGGCAGCGCAAATGCCACTTCGTCGACCTCCTGGAACCCGGCGTGTGCGTACAGCTGTTCGGCAATCTGATCGCTGGTGCCGATAAGATCCTGGGCGAACAGCATCCTCTTCGGCCCCTGCGGCGCCCGGGTGCGGGGAGTTCGTTCGTCGACGTACCGCAGGTACTTTTCCCGCTGTTTCGCTGAAGCCGAATCGGTCGGGATCACCACCAGTCCTTGCGAGACCCGGGCTTGTCCGCGCGATTGGGCGGAATTCGCGGCAGCTTCACGGTAGGCGCGGATCTGTGATTGCTGGATGTCGGCGAATGACGGTTCTTGGTCAGCCTCGGGGAAGATCACACTGCTGGAGAGCAGGTTGAATCCGTTGGCCCCGGCCCAGATGGCCGATTTCTTGCTTGCCGCACCATACCAAAGCCGTTCACGCAGCCCGAAAGAGTGCGGCTCGACGCGGTTGGAAAACTCCTCGACGACACCCTGCTTGCCGGAAAATTCCCGGACCGGCTCCCCTGCAATCAAACGGGCAAGCCGGTCCACGCGGGCATAACTGAAGTCCTCCAGCTCGGCGGAATCCGGGTAAAGCTCGTGTTTCACCGTGTCGTAGTTCATTGGTTCACCTACGCTGAGTCCCGGATTGATTCGTCCGCCGGCGAGCAGATCCACGGTGGCCAGGTCCTCGGCCAGGCGCAATGGGTTTTCCCAGCCCAGCGGGGTCACGGCGGTGCCAAGCTCGATCCGGGATGTGCGCTGGCTGGCCGCGGCCATGATCGCAATGGGGGAGGAGATTCCGAACTGCAGATGGCGGTGGCGGAGCCAGGCGCTGTCGAATCCAAGCCGCTCGCCCAGTTCGATGACCTGCAGCGTCGATTCGTGCCCTGCGGCCGGATCCGCCGGATCGAACAGGCCAATAGTGAGGAATCCAAGCTTGCGTAGAGGAAGTGGGGAGACAGGCATGGGCTTCCTTCAAGGATCGGTGTGCGTCTGAAGCTCATGATAGGCGGACATTGGCCGACGCCCTGGACCGCTAGAATTCAAGGAAAACCAAGGACATTCAACGTCGTGCGGGCACATAAAGTACGTTCCGCTTCAACGTCTGATTCCGGACAGGCAAAGGAGACGGCATGCCCCTGAGGCGTCTGATTCAGGTCATCACCGGGGCCGTCGTTGCGGCGCTGGTTATCTCGGGGTGCTCCGCTTCCGGGGGTGCGCCGCCGGTGGTGGTCGGTGAGACGAACCGCGGCGGCAGCGCCACTGTGGCCGAGGTGAACGCCTTCACGTCCTTTAACCCGTTCAGTGCCGACGGAAACACGGACATCAACACCAAGATCGGCCACATCACCCACTCCGGGTTCTACTACGTGGATGACACCGAAAAGGTGGTCCGGAACGAGAAATTCGGCCGGATCGAGAAAATCTCCGACAAGCCGCTGAAGGTGAAGTACACCGTCAGCGAGGGTGTGAAATGGTCCGACGGCGAAGCCATTGACGCCGGCGACCTCCTCCTGTCCTGGGCCGCCGGCTCGGGCTACTTCGACGACGCGGAACCCCGGGCGGGGACCGGGACTACGTACTTTTCGGCCGCGGCTGACAAGAGCGGCCTGGGGGCCACCGCACTCCCGGAGATCGGGAGTGACGGGCGTTCCATCACGCTGGAATACGCCGCGCCGTACGCTGATTGGGAAGTAGCGTTCGACGTCGGGCTCCCCGCCCATGTTGTCGCCGCCAAGAGCGGCCTTAACGACGAAGACGACCTCGTGGACCTGATCAAGGGCTCGCCCCGGGGCGACACGGAACAGCCCTCGGTCAACGCCCCTCTGAAGCGGGTCAGCAACTTCTGGAACTCAGGCTTCGACACCAAAACGCTTCCTGATGACCCGGCCATGTACCTTTCAAGCGGCCCCTACATCGTCCGGGACATCGTTCCGGACGCCTCGATCCGGCTGGTCCGGAACAGGGACTATGTCTGGGGACCGGAGCCCTACCTCGATGACATCACCGTACGGTTCACCGGTGCCGCCTCTACCGCCATTGCCGCGCTCAGGAACGGCCAGGCGGACATCATTGCCCCGCAGCCCTCTGCCGGCACCGAAAGCCTCTTCGACGGTCTGGTGGAGCAGGGCAATACCGTCCAGCGCTTCAGCCAGTCCGGCTACGACCACCTCGATCTCAACTTTTCAGGACCGTTCGCCAACAAGGATGTCCGGGAGGCCTTCCTGAAGACTGTTCCGCGCCAGGAGATCGTGGATGACGTGGTGGGCGGATTTGTCGCCGACGCGAAACCCCTGGACTCGCACGTCTTCCTGCCACCCCATCCGAAGTATCCGGACGCCGTGAAAAACAACGGTTCGGCCGAATACTCTGACGTGGACATCCAAGGCGCGAAGTCGCAATTGCGGGATGCCGCCCCGACGGTCCGCATTCTGTACAACAGGGACAACCCCAACCGCGTGCGGGTCTTCTCCCTGATCCGCGATTCCGCCCGCCTCGCCGGATTCACTGTTGAAGACGCGGGCCTCGGCAGCTCGGACTGGGCGAAAGCGCTCGGCGGCGGCAGCTACGACGCCGCCATCCTCGGTTCCATCGGACCCGGGGTCGGCGTCAGCCGCGTCCCGCAGATCTTTAAGACCGGTGGCGGCAGCAACTTCAACGGATTTTCCGACGGCGACGCAGACAAAGCCATGGAGCAACTGTCCGGCACTACGGACCTTGCAAAGCAGGACGAACTGTTGGCTGACATCGACAAACGCGTGTGGGACAGCGCCTACGGCCTGCCGCTGTACCAGACCACTGGAACCGTGGCTTTCAGCAGCCGCGTGACGGGTATCAAGCCCAGCTCAGGCCCTTTGGGCGTTTGGTGGAATGTGTGGGAGTGGCGCCTGAAATAGGGCGTCCTGGGGGCTTGTCACCGCTGTGGGAGCCCGGCCCCGTCCTCGATTCGCAGCATCCCCTACCAGCGAGTAGCATGTGACTTGCGCAACTTCCGGGTACCGGCTAGTTATTGGCGGTTAACTGGTTACGGTTTGGCAACGGAGTACCAGTATTTGGACTTTGTGCGGTTAGGCTACTCGTATATGTAGGCCACGTCACAGTGAGAACCTGTGATCGGCCTGCCGGGGAGCAAAAGATTTCCCCTGAATATCTCCCACAACTCATAGGAGGCGGAATGCGTTTCACGCGCACTTCCAAAGCACTCGGCATGGTGGCGATCGCTGCCCTTGCCCTGACAGGCTGCGGCGCTGGAGGCGGCAGCAATGACGGTGCCAGCCAGTCGGCCGGCGATCCCAACAAGGTGATCACCGCGTACAGCAACGAACCACAGAACCCGTTGCTGCCGGCAAATACGAATGAAGTTTACGGCGGCCGCGTTGTCGAGCTGCTCTTCGAAGGCCTGCGGAGCTACGATGCTGACGGCAAGCCGGTCAACGCCCTGGCAGAGTCCATTGAGTCCCCTGACGCCCAGAACTGGACCATCAAGGTCAAGCAGGGCCAGAAGTTCACGAACGGTGAAGCGATCACCGCCAAGACGTTCGTTGATTCCTGGAACTTCGCAGCGAACTCCAAGAACCTGCAGAACAACGGATTCTTCTTCGAGTCCATCGCGGGCTATGCAGATGTCTCGGCCGTGACCACCGAAAAGGCGGCTGATGGCAAGACCACCACCACTCCGGCGCCCACCGCCGAGACAATGTCCGGCCTGACGGCCACGGATGATTCGACCCTCACGGTGAAGCTGGCTCAGCCGGAAGCTGACTGGTCGCTGCGCCTCGGTTACTCGGCGTTCTTCCCGCTGCCGTCCGCTGCTTTGGCGGATCCAAAGACCTTCGGCGAAAACCCCGTAGGCAATGGTCCGTACAAGTTCGAAAAGACCGGCTCCTGGGTACATGACCAGTCGATCTCCCTCGTCAAGAACGCTGACTACAGCGGTCCGCGCGAATCGAAGAACGGTGGCGTGACCTTCAAGTTCTACACCGATCCGGGCCCCGCATACACGGATCTTCAGGCCAACAACCTGGACATCTCGGATGTACTGCCGTCCAACGCACTGAAGACCTACGTCTCAGACTTCCAGGACAGGAACGCCACGAAGCCGGTGGCCACCAACTCCACACTGAACATCCCGGGTTACAACCCGAACTTCCAGGGTGAAGCCGGAAAGCTGCGCCGCCAGGCACTGTCCTACGCCATCAACCGCGAAGAGATCGCCAAGGTGGTCTTCAACGGAACCCGCACCCCGGCCAAGGCCTTCGCACCGCCCGTTATCGACGGATTCAAGGAAGGCCTCAAGGGCAGCGAAATCCTGAAGTTTGACGCCGCGAAGGCCAAGGACCTGTGGGCCCAGGCTGACAAGATCCAGCCGTACGACAATTCCAAGCCGCTGCAGATTGCCTCCAACACTGATGGTGGCAACAAGGAATGGATTGACGCCGTTGCCAACGGCTTCAAGAACAACCTCGGCATCCAGGCCGAAATCCAGCCTTTTGCCAAGTTCGCTGAAGTGCTGAACCTTCGCAAGTCCCAGTCCCTCCCGGGCCTGAGCCGCGCCGGCTGGCAGGGTGACTACCCGTCGCTCTACAACTTCCTCGGACCGGTCTGGGCAACGGGCGCATCCTCCAACTACGAGAAGTACTCGAACCCTGAGTTCGACAAGCTCCTCCAGGAAGGGCTTGCCGCGAAGACTACGGATGAGGCGAATGCCAAGTTCAACGAGGCCCAGGAAGTTCTCTTCGAGGACCTTCCCGGACTGCCGCTCTGGGACCAGGCAAAGCCGATCGTGTGGAGCGAAAACGTTGTGAAGGCCGAAACCGGCTGGAATGGCGGAATCCTCTACTACAACATCACGGCCAAGTAGTCTCCAGGATCTAACTTGCCGCCAGGCGTATGGGGGTCCGGTCAAAAGCCGGGCCCCCATTGTCCTGCTCGGCAGGAAGGCACAAATGAAACACTTCTCTTCGCATCCGGAAGGCTGGTGATCCGGTGGTCCGCTTTATCCTTCGCCGGCTCCTTCAGGCAATCCCCGTCTTCATTGGCACCACTCTTTTGGTCTACTACATGGTGTTCGCCCTGCCGGGTGACCCTATTGCAGCACTATTCGGCGACCGCCAACCACCACAGGCCGTCATCGATACACTGCGCAGCCAGTACCACCTGGATGAACCCTTCTGGGTCCAGTACGGACTTTTCCTCCAGAATATTTTCACCTTCAACCTGGGCAACGACTTCACGGGCCAGCCAATTGCGGCCTCGTTAGCGAGGGTCTTTCCAGTGACAGCCATGTTGGCAATAGAGGCGCTGGCTATCCAAACGGTATTCGGCGTGGGTTTCGGCGTCTTTGCCGGGCTGCGTCGTGGTGGCTGGTTTGACTCCACCGTGCTGGTGGCCTCGCTGGTTGTCATCGCGGTTCCCACCTTCGTTCTCGGCTTTGCTTTCCAGTTGGTCTTCGGAGTTCAATTGGGCTGGGCCAAGCCGACCGTCGGCGCCAACGCCGATTGGGGCAATTTACTGCTGCCGGCAACGGTTCTGGGCCTGGTGTCGTTTGCCTACGTGCTCCGGCTGACGCGGGCATCGGTCAGCGAGAGCATGAATGCCGACTACGTGCGGACAGCTACCGCGAAGGGTCTTTCCCGGCCCCGCGTTGTGGTGGCGCACATCCTGCGCAACTCCCTGATCCCCGTCGTAACGTTCCTAGGCGCAGACCTTGGCGGTCTGATGGGCGGCGCGATTGTCACGGAAGCCATCTTCAATGTTCCGGGCGTGGGCAACAAGCTTTTCCAGGCCACTTTGCGGAGTGAGGGCCCCACCATTGTTTCTATAGTCAGCGTGCTGGTGCTGGTGTTTGTGGTCGCCAACCTGCTCGTTGATCTCCTGTACGCCTGGCTGGACCCGAGGATTCGTTATGACCAGTAGAGATACCCATTTTGTTGCACCCATAGATGAGACGCCGCTGCAGGCAACAGATGCCCTGAAGACGGATCAGGCACCACTGAGCCTTTGGGCTGACGCCTGGCGCAAGCTTCGCCGTCGTCCGTTGTTCATCATTTCGTCGCTGTTGATTCTGGCTTTGATCATCATCGCCTTGTTCCCCAGCCTCCTGTCGACGGTGCCGCCGAACGATGACTGCCAACTAGGCAATTCCGAGGCCGGTCCAGCGCCCGGGCACCCATTCGGGTTTACGTTCCAGGGGTGCGACATCTATTCGAGGGTGGTCCACGGAACGCAGGCTTCGCTCTCGGTTGGCGTCCTGTCTGTGCTCTGCGTCGTGATCATCGGCGTGACGATTGGTGCGATCGCGGGATACTACGGCGGCTGGGTAGATTCGGTCCTGGCTCGGCTCGGTGATATCTTCTTCGCCTTGCCTTTGGTCCTTGGCGCTCTGGTCATTACCCAGTTACCCGCCTTCCGGGAGAACAAGAGCGTATGGACTGTGGTGGTGATTATTGCCTTGCTGGCGTGGCCTCAAATGGCACGCATGGCGCGCGGCGCGGTCATCGAGGTCCGAAATGCTGATTTTGTCACAGCCGCCCGCGCTTTGGGCGTGTCGAAGGTTGGGGCACTCTTGCGCCACGTCCTGCCGAACGCCCTGGCCCCGATCATTGTTCTGGCAACTTTGGACCTGGGCATCTTCATTGTGCTGGAGGCTACGCTGTCCTTCCTTGGTATTGGCTTGCCGCAAAGCATCATGTCCTGGGGCAATGACATTGCGGGTGCGCAGTCGTCCATTCGGACGAAGCCGGAAATCATGCTTTACCCGGCTGCTGCCCTGTCCATTACAGTGCTCAGCTTCATCATGCTGGGCGACGCCGTGCGTGACGCCCTTGACCCGAAGAGCCGGCAGCGATGAGAGGCGAAAAGATGACGATTCCCGACGTTCGCGTCGACGAGGCAGGGTATTCAGGAACCAGTCCCCTTCTGGAAATCCGCGACCTTGCCATCACGTTCAAGACCAGCACTGGCGAGGTTCAGGCAGTCCGCAACGCCCACCTGACCATCATGCCCGGGGAGACAGTGGCCATCGTGGGGGAGTCCGGCTCCGGCAAATCCACCACAGCATTGGCCGCCATCGGCCTCCTGCCCACCAATGGTGCGGTGTCCGGCGGACAGATCCTGCTCGACGGTGAAGACATCGCCCATGCCACCGAGAAACGGATGATCGAGCTCCGCGGCAATACCATCGGCATGGTTCCGCAGGACCCGATGTCCAACCTGAATCCGGTCTGGAAGATCGGCTATCAGGTCAAGGAGACCCTCCGCGCGAACGGCCGCCCCAGTGGTCCGGACGACATCGCAAAGGTACTGGCTCAGGCGGGACTTCCGGATGCCCACCGGCGCGCCAAACAGTACCCGCATGAGTTTTCAGGCGGTATGCGCCAGCGCGCCCTCATTGCCATCGGACTCTCCTGCCAGCCGCGTCTCCTGATCGCGGATGAGCCGACGTCGGCACTGGATGTCACGGTCCAGCGGCAGATCCTAGATCACCTGGACACCATGACCACGGAGTTGGGCACGGCTGTGCTGCTGATCACCCATGACCTGGGACTGGCAGCCGAGCGTGCGGACAAGGTTGTGGTGATGTACCGGGGGCAAGTGGTGGAGGCCGGGCCTTCGCTGGCATTGCTCCAGAATCCGCAGCATCCATACACCAAACGGCTGGTTGAGTCTGCGCCTTCACTGGCGAGCCGAAGGATCCAGGTCGCCAAGGAACAGGGCGTGGAAGCGTCTGATCTTCTCGCCCCTGATGCGGAGGCGGCTGCCGCGGACCATGTCCTGGAGATCAGGGACTTGCGCAAGGTATACAAGCTGCGGCAAGGGCTGGGGAAGTCGACGGATTTCGCAGCCGTGGACGGGGTCAGCTTCGGCGTCGCGAGGGGAACCACTACTGCGATTGTGGGGGAGTCCGGCTCGGGCAAGTCCACCGTGGCAAAAATGGTGCTGCAGCTCGAAAAGCCGACCGATGGAAAGATTCTTTTCGACGGCGTCGACACCTCGCTGCTGAAAGCGTCGGAACTGTTCAAATTCCGGCGGCGGGTGCAGCCCATCTTCCAGGATCCTTACGGCTCGTTGGACCCGATGTACAACATCTTCCGTACAATCGAGGAGCCGCTGCGCGTCCATAGGATCGGCGACAAAGCGAGCCGGGAGAAGAAGGTCCGGGAGCTGCTCGACCATGTGGCGCTGCCGCAATCAAGCATGCAGCGGTTCCCGAACGAGCTCTCCGGCGGCCAGCGCCAGCGCGTTGCCATTGCCCGTGCGCTAGCACTGGATCCGGAAGTGATCATCTGCGACGAAGCCGTGTCCGCGCTGGACGTACTGGTCCAGGCGCAGGTGCTGAACCTGCTCGCGGACCTGCAGGCCAACCTCGGGCTGACCTACCTCTTTATCACCCATGACCTGGCTGTGGTGCGGCAGATTGCCGACCACGTCTGTGTGATGGAAAAGGGCAAGCTGGTGGAGACCGGTTCCACGGACGACGTCTTCGAGTCTCCGCAGCAGGAGTACACGAAGGCGCTGCTCAATGCCATTCCCGGTGCGAAGCTGATGCTTCCGCCCGAAGTGGCCTGATCCGGCCGCAGTATCCTGGGTTAAGGATGGAGCCGGTGCCTTCAGGGCGCCGGCTCCATTCCGTTCTAACGGCTCCATTGCTTAACGGTCTGTTCAGCGCGCCAAGGGCGAGTTCCGCCCGCTAAAAGTCTGTTCAGTCCGCTGGGGAAGCCGCCACCGGGGCGGTTCCGTCCAGCGGTGGGCCCTCGAGCCCCAGCTGCCTAAGCCTGGATCCAAGCAGCCCGCCCAGTGACCTGCGCCCAGCGGCATCCATGTGGACGGCATCTGCCAGGTTCTTCGCGAGGTTGTACTTCGACAGCCAGTCGCCCACGCCCACAAAGGGTATGCCGTTCCTGGCGGACACCGTGCCCAGCAGCGCGTCCACCTGGGTCCTGCGCCCGCCACCGTAGTTGGCGCCGCGGGCCAGGGTGCCGATCATGGCCATCCTGGCGCCTGGATAGCGTTCCCGGAGTGCCCCGATCAGGCGGTCGGCGTTGGCCACAATCTGGGCATCGGTGGCGCCGTGCGCGGCGTCGTTGCCGCCGCCCTGGATGACGATCAGCGCGGGCGTCCCGTACGGCAGTTTCCAGTCGCCGCGCTGCAAGGCGTCGATGTAGTTGCCCGTCTTGCCGTTGGACGCCACGAATCCCGTGCCGCCGAGCCCGCAGAAGTGGACCTTGTAGCCAACGGCGGCAAGGCCAAGACGCGGCCACCCGTCAGCAGGTTCGGATTGGGAATCGCCGATCAGGAGGGCAGTGTGCCGCATGTCCGGCACCACCACCTCGTCACGCCCGCTGGCCGGGTTCCGGTACACAGAACCGTCAGGCAGGCTGATCGGATCGCCGCCGCGGGCCTGGTATGCGCCGGCCGCGGCCGCCTGCGCCGGGGATGGCAGGCCGGAGTCCGGTGTTGCTGCTGGGGTCTGTCCGCAGCCGCCCAGAAGCGCGGCTACCGCGATTCCAGAGGCGACAAAGCGGGTCAGAGCCGAGGCTTTTCGCATCAGGGATTCTCCGGGCTTGCTGTGGTTACCACAGCAATGATGGAGCATCAAGTCACAAAAATCCAGTGAGCTTGGTCACTCTTTGGGCCGCGGCGCGCCGGAATTACCCACCGGCCGGACTGGGCCGATCCGAGATTTTTAGGCCAACAATAGGCTCAGCGTTTAGAATGAGGGAAGGAGCCCTGTGTTATTGGGCTAATCCGTCGTGCGTTCCGGTTGGAAATGTCGCGAAACAACAGCTGACTTCACCACTGAATCGAGCAATCACGCATGTCTGAAACCACCACCAACACCGCGGTAGCCACTGCATCGCGCAGTGACCTCCGCAACGTCGCGATCGTGGCCCACGTTGACCACGGCAAGACCACTCTGGTCGACGCCATGCTCAAGCAGACCAACTCCTTTGCCGAACACAACCACCTTGAAGACCGCGTCATGGACTCCGGTGACCTGGAACGCGAAAAGGGCATCACCATCCTGGCCAAGAACACCACCGTGGCCTACAACGGACCGTCCTCCAACGGTGAAACCATCACCATCAACGTCATCGACACCCCCGGCCACGCCGACTTCGGTGGCGAAGTAGAGCGCGGCCTGTCCATGGTGGACGGCGTTGTACTCCTCGTGGACGCATCCGAGGGCCCTCTGCCCCAGACCCGCTTCGTGCTGCGCAAGGCCCTGGCCGCGCACCTGCCGGTGATCCTCCTCGTCAACAAGACCGACCGCCCCGACGCCCGCATCGAGGAAGTTGTCCACGAGTCGATGGACCTCCTCCTGGGCCTCGCCTCGGACCTCGCCGACGAAGTTCCGGACCTGGACCTCGACAAGATCCTTGAAGTTCCGGTTGTCTACGCAGCAGCGAGGGTGGGCCGCGCCTCCCTGGACCAGCCCGCCGACGGCTCCGCTCCGGACAACGAAGACCTTGAGCCGCTGTTCAAGACCATCATCGAGCACATCCCGGCCCCGACGTACAACCCGAACGGTGTCCTCCAGGCACACGTGACCAACCTGGACGCCTCCCCGTTCCTGGGCCGCCTCGCGTTGCTGCGCATCTACAACGGCACCCTGCGCAAGGGCCAGACCGTTGCCTGGGCCCGCGCCAACGGAGAGCTCAAGAACGTCAAGATCACCGAACTGCTGGCCACCAAGGCACTGGACCGTGTTCCCACCGAGTCTGCAGGTCCGGGCGAAATCGTCGCCGTTGCCGGTATCGAGGAAATCACCATTGGTGAGACCCTCACCGACGTCGACAACCCGCAGCCGCTGCCGCTGATCACCGTGGACGATCCCGCCATCTCCATGACCATCGGTATCAACACCTCGCCGCTGGCCGGCCGGGTCAAGGGCGCCAAGGTCACGGCCCGCCAGGTCAAGGACCGCCTGGACAAGGAACTGATCGGTAACGTCTCCATCAAGGTTCTCCCCACCGAGCGTCCCGACGCCTGGGAAGTCCAGGGCCGTGGCGAGCTCGCGCTGGCCATCCTGGTTGAGCAGATGCGACGTGAAGGCTTCGAACTGACTGTCGGCAAGCCGCAGGTTGTCACCAAAACCGTCGACGGCAAGATCCACGAGCCGATGGAACACATGACCATCGACGTGCCGGAAGAGTACCTCGGTGCCGTCACCCAGCTGATGGCAGCCCGCAAGGGCCGCATGACCAACATGGCCAACCACGGCACCGGCTGGTGCCGCATGGAGTTCATCGTTCCGGCCCGTGGCCTGATCGGCTTCCGCACCAAGTTCCTCACCGACACCCGCGGTGCCGGCATTGCTTCCTCCATCGCCGAGGGCTACGAGCCGTGGGCCGGCCCCATCGAGTACCGCACCAACGGTTCGATCGTGGCCGACCGCTCTGGCGTGGTCACCCCGTTCGCGATGATCAAGCTCCAGGAACGCATGTCATTCTTCGTGCAGCCCACCTCCGAGGTCTACGAAGGCATGATCGTTGGCGAGAACTCACGCGCCGATGACATGGACGTGAACATCACCAGGGAAAAGCAGCTCACCAACATGCGTGCAGCGTCCTCGGACACCTTCGAGAACATGACGCCGCCGCGCAACCTGACTCTGGAAGAATCCTTGGAATTCGCCCGCGAAGACGAGTGCGTTGAGGTGACCCCGGAGTCCATCCGTATCCGGAAGCTCATCCTGGACGCCAGCGAACGCGCCAAGTCCACACGGGCACGCGCCAAGGCCTAGTCCTAAATAGCACATCACAGAAACTGCCGGCACGGCAGGCGGGAACCCCGCCGTCATGCCGGCAGTTTCTCTTGTGTCAGGGGAGTTTCAGTTGCGGACGCGGGCTGGGCGCCGCTCGGGCGCCGGCGGCACTTCCTTGGCAGCCACCACCAGGTCCAAGGGGATCACGACGTCGGCCTTCCGCGTGCGGACTGTGCAGCCGCCGTCGTCAGTGGCCACCAGATGCCCCAGGGCGTCCGTCAGGCCGCCGTCAATCCGGTAACGCACTACAACCCGTGTTCCGGGCGCGGCGGTGGCCAGAAATTCTCGGGGCGTAGGCTGGGCGGGACTCACCAGTTCATACTAAGGCGGCCGGCTAGGTTCGCGTGGACGGGCTGGGAGATAATAGGCTCAGAAGTCAATAG
Source organism: Pseudarthrobacter sp. (assembly GCF_036675385.1). Lineage (NCBI taxonomy): Bacteria > Bacillati > Actinomycetota > Actinomycetes > Micrococcales > Micrococcaceae > Pseudarthrobacter > Pseudarthrobacter sp. The sequence goes on from NZ_JAKFFD010000169.1 coordinate 29,561, forward strand.
TCCGGCCGGTGCCGGATTCAAGTGCCGGCCACTGCCGGGAAATATCGTGGAGAGGCAAGGGACGTGACGTACGTAATCGCGCAGCCGTGTGTAGATGTCAAGGACAAGGCATGTATCGAGGAATGCCCCGTTGACTGCATCTATGAGGGTGAGCGTTCCTTGTATATCCACCCCGATGAGTGTGTCGACTGTGGTGCCTGCGAGCCGGTGTGCCCGGTGGAAGCCATCTATTACGAGGATGACACCCCCGAAGAGTGGGCTGACTACTACAAGGCCAACGTCGAATTCTTCGATGACCTGGGCTCGCCCGGTGGCGCCGCCAAGGTGGGCAACACGGGCAAGGATCACCCGATGATCGCCGCCCTGCCGCCGCAGAACCAAGACCACTGAGCCGGGCATCGCGTTGACCGCTGCCGTGAACGGCTTTGGCCTGAGCCTGCCCGACTACCCGTGGGAGGCCATGGCACCGTACCTGGCCAAAGCCTCTGAGCACCCTGGCGGGGCAGTGAACCTGTCGATCGGCACGCCTGTGGACCCCACTCCCGCTGTGATCCAGGATGCCCTCAGGGCCGCCGCGGACGCCCCGGGATACCCCACGGTCCACGGCACCGTTCCGTTGCGGGAAGCCATTGCGGCGTGGTTCGAGCGGCGCCGCGGCGTCCCCGGCCTGGACCCTAAGAACATTATGCCCACCGTCGGCTCCAAGGAACTGGTGGCGTGGCTGCCGCTCCTGCTCGGGCTGAAGCCGGGCGACGTCGTCGTCCGCCCCAAGGTTGCCTACCCCACCTATGACATCGGGGCTACTTTCGCCGGCGTCACCTCCGTCGCTACGGACCACCTCGACGAGTTGGACAATGCCACCCGCGCACGCGTGCGGCTGATCTGGGTAAACTCCCCGGGCAACCCCACCGGAAGCGTCAGGGATGTTGAGTCCCTCAAAGCGCTTGTGGCGCAGGCCCGCGAACTGGGCGCCGTGGTGGCCTCGGACGAGTGCTACGCCGAACTCGGGTGGGGCGCGTGGGACGCACAGCGCGGCGGCGAGCCCGTGCCCAGTATCCTGGATCCGCGCGTTTCCGGAGGGTCCCACGAGGGCCTCCTGGCCGTGTACTCGCTGAGCAAGCAGTCCAACGTGGCAGGTTACCGCGCAGCGTTTGTGGCCGGTGACCCGGCCATCATGGCCAACCTCGTCAACAGCCGTAAGCATGCCGGCATGATCGTCCCCTACCCGGTGCAGGAAGCAATGCGCGTTGCGGTGGGCGAGGACACCCACGTCCAGGCCCAGAAGGACCTCTACCGCGGACGCCGGGAGCGCCTGGTCCCGGCTTTGCAGGGCTTCGGGCTGGAGATCAAGGATTCCGACGCCGGACTGTACCTTTGGTCCACCGCCGGAGAGAGCACCTGGGACACCGTGGCCCGGCTTGCTGAGCGAGGCATCGTGGTGGGGCCAGGCGTCTTTTACGGCGAAGCCGGCAACGGGTTTGTGCGTGTCGCATTGACGGGCACTGATGAACGGATTGACGCCGCCGTGGCCAGACTGGCCACGACGCCGTAACAATCATGTGACTCGCGCCACAAAGGCGGCATTTTACGGGGGTTTCGCACGCCTCCGATTAGTGACACCCGCAATCGGACGGTACTTTTTAAGTGACTATCAATGGTGGCTTTCTACAAGAAGGCAGCCCGGGTATTGGATTCCTGGATGAACAGGGTCACTGCCACGGCTCACCGGATGTTGGATCAAGCTTTCGACAGAGGCCCTCGCGCCTCATGAAGGGGACTCCATGACTGAGACCAACAGCGCAACCCTGCACCATGCAGGAGGCGAGCTCAAGCTCCCGCGCATCCAGGTTGTTGAAGGAAACGAAGGCTACGACGTTTCCAAGCTGCTCAAGCAGACGGGCGCAGTCACCTTTGACCCCGGCTTCATGAACACCGCAGCAACCACGTCCGCAATTACCTACATCGACGGCGATGCCGGCATCCTGCGTTACCGCGGGTACCCCATCGAACAGCTGGCGCAGCACTCCAGCTTCCTTGAGGTGTCCTACCTGCTGATCTACGGCAACCTGCCGACACCCACGGAGCTGGAAGCCTTCGACCAGCGTATCCGTCACCACACGCTGCTGCACGAAGAGCTCAAGGGCTTCTTCAGCGGCTTCCCGCGTGATGCCCACCCGATGCCTGTGCTCTCTTCGGCCGTGTCGGCGCTGTCCACGTTCTACCAGGACTCGCTGGATCCGTTCAACGCTGAGCAGGTAGAAGTCTCCACGTACCGGCTGCTGGCCAAGATGCCGGTCATCGCAGCCTACGCCCTGAAGAAGAGCATCGGCCAGCCCATGCTCTACCCCGACAACTCCCACAACCTCGTGGAGAACTTCCTCCGCCTCAGCTTCGGCCTGCCGGCCGAGCAGTACGAAGTGGACCCGGTCATCGCCAAGGCGCTGGACCTTCTCCTCATCCTGCACGCTGACCACGAGCAGAACTGTTCCACCTCCACGGTGCGCCTGGTGGGCTCCTCCAACGCCAACCTCTTCGCCTCGGTGTCTGCCGGCATCAACGCACTCTTCGGTCCCGCCCACGGCGGCGCCAACGAGGCAGTGCTCAAGATGCTCCGCCAGATCCAGGCCGACGGCACCAAGCCGGAGGACTACATGGAGAAGGTCAAGAACAAGGAAGACGGCGTCCGCCTTATGGGCTTCGGACACCGCGTCTACAAGAACTACGATCCGCGCGCCAAGATCGTCAAGGCCACGGCCCACGAAATCCTCACCAAGCTCGGCGGCAACGACGAACTGCTCGAGATCGCCATGCGCCTCGAAGAGAAGGCGCTGAACGATGACTACTTCATCCAGCGCAAGCTCTACCCGAACGTGGACTTCTACACCGGCCTGATTTACAAGGCCATGGGCTTCCCGGAGAAGATGTTCACCGTGCTGTTCGCGATCGGCCGCCTGCCGGGCTGGATCGCCCAGTGGCGTGAAATGATCAGCGACCCGAACACCAAGATCGGCCGCCCGCGCCAGCTGTACATCGGCGAGCCCGAGCGCGACTACCCGGTCCGCTAATCCCCACCGGCTCATCGGCAGTACGACGGCGGCCGGTCACCTTCTCCACGAAGGTGACCGGCCGCCGTCGTACGTTACCGGCAACTGCAACGCGGGGTCACTTACTGCCTGATTTTCCCTTCGGATCGGGCAGTAAGTGACCCCGCGTTGCTGTTCAGTTGCTGTTTATGACGTGTAACCCAGGGGGTTGTTCTTCTGCCAGCGCCAGTGGTCCTCGCACATCTGGTCCACGGTCTTCGTGGTGGACCAGCTCAGGTCGGCCAGGGCGGAGGTGGCGTCGGCCCAGAAGGCCGGGAGGTCGCCCGCGCGGCGTCCTGTGATCTCGTAGGGGATGGGCTGGCCCACGGCCTTCTCGAAGGACCGCAGGACCTCCAGCACGGAGGAGCCCTTCCCGGAGCCAAGGTTCCAGCGGTAGACGCCTGAGCGGTCCGCCACGTGGTTGAGGGCTGCCACGTGGCCTTCGGCGAGGTCGACGACGTGGATGTAGTCCCGCAGGCAGGTGCCGTCCGGGGTGTCGTAGTCACCGCCGAACACCATGAGCTTGTCGCGGCGTCCCACGGCCACCTGGGCGATGAAGGGCACCAGGTTGTTGGGGATGCCCTGGGGGTCCTCGCCGATGCGGCCTGACGGGTGCGCGCCCACCGGATTGAAGTAGCGCAGCAGGGCAATGTGCCAACGCGTGTCAGCAGCGCCCAGATCGGCGAGGATGTCCTCGATCTGTTCCTTGGTGCGGCCGTAGGGGTTGTTGGCGCCGATCTCCATCTTTTCCACATAGGGGATGGGATTGTGCTCGCCGTACACGGTGGCGGAGGAGCTGAACACGATGGAGCGGACGTCGTGGCGGTCCATCACCCGGATCAGGTTCAGCGTGCCCACAAGGTTGTTGTAGTAGTACTTGAGCGGTTCGCGGACCGACTCGCCCACGGCCTTGAGCCCGGCAAAGTGGATCACGGCGTCGATCGTGTGGGCGGCAAAGACGCCTTCCACTGCGGCTTCGTCCACCAGGTCCACGTTGTGGAATTCGGCGGTCTTGCCGCTAAGTTCGGCAACCCGGCGCAGTGACTCCTCGCTGGAGTTCACCAGGTTATCGATCACCACCACATCGTGGCCGGCTTCCTGCAGGGACAAGACTGTGTGCGAACCGATGTACCCGGTGCCACCTGTGACCAGAATTTTCATGCCCCCACGCTATCCCAATTCCGCGGATGCGTGGATTTAAGCACGGGTGTGCTAAATAATAGGGGTGCCCAAAATTGTTGATGCCGAAGCCCGGCGTGCAGAAATCGTTGACGCGGTCTTCAGGATCATCGCCGTCGACGGCCTCGAGCGGGCGTCACTGCGGGAGGTGGCGGACGAAGCAGGCCTCGCCGTAGGCTCCGTCCGGCACTACTTCGCCAGCAGTGAAGAACTGCTCAGCCATTCCTTTGCCGCCGTTGTGGACCGGATCACGGGCCGGCTCACCGCGGCATTGCCGGCTATGGCCGCCAGCAAACCCGGGACCGGCCCGCATCATGAGGCGGTTTTAACCCTGCTGGGTGAATTTCTGCCGCTTGACGAGGAACGGGCCGTGGACGCCTGTGTGTGGATGGCCTTCAAAAACGCCGCCAGGATCCGTCCCTTCCTCGCGGCGGAGGCCGATCGGAGCCACCGGGAGGTGGCCGCCGTCGTCGGGCAGGTCATCACCGCCCTGGTACCGGACGACGGCGACGGGCAGCAGTCGCTGGCGGTCGAGGCGGAGAGGCTGCTGGCTACGCTGGACGGGCTGTGCATGCACGCCCTCCTGCAGCCCGCCTGGATGACGGCACAGATGTGCCATGACGTCCTGGACCGGCACCTGAAGAGCCTGGCCGCCTGACATTACCGTCCGGTGGCATCGGGAATAGACTGGGAGCCGGGGGAGCGGAACCGGCTGGTCAGGCCGGTAAAGGCAGGCCACAGGAGGAGTAGGGATGCATCACACAGGTGGTTCCGGCTGGCAGATTACTACGGACACGTCCGGGCCTCTGATGATCGCGCTCTTTGTCCGTGATGCGGCAGGACTCGACGGCGCCGGCCACCCCGCGTTGTCGCATGCCGCGCCGAAGATCCGCCATGCCGACCACTCGCATCTCACCTCCGACGTCGGCGGGCTGAGCGCACTCAAGACCGAATGGGAAGCCTGGTGGGAGCAGCTGCTGAAGGCGCACCCCCAGACGTCACCGGAGCTGTCCCCACCGGATTTTGAAGAATTCGGAAATTCCCCCGCCCTCCAGCGCGTCCTGCAGGCGCATTTCGGGTCCGCGCTGACCTGGGCACGGGAACGCCGCAGCGAGTACGTCCGGCTGGAAGCAGAACGGGTGGCCAGCGGTTCGGACCAGCTGTTGGGCGACATGGTGGATGACCGCCTGCTGGAGGTGGGCCGGCGGTCACGGGACTTCACCCTGACCATCATCGAACTGCCGCTGAACGAACAGCGGGCTTGGTATGTGGAGCCGGACAAGATCATCATGAGCCATAACCTCATGTCCGCGCCGGAGCTCTTCCGCAGCTACGTCCAGCCCGTGGTGGACATCCTGGTCTGAGGGTGGGCGGTCAGCGTCCGGGGCATCAGCACCCCGGCCTGTAGCTGCCAGGCCGTCAGCTGCCGGTGCCGGCCGGTGCCACTGTAATGCGGACCTGTCCGGCGGGCGCGTCGGATTCCTGCCAGCCGCCCTGATCCTCACGGTCCCAGCCCCGTCCTGCAACATCCACGCGCGTCACCGCCAGGCCCTTGGCATTGGCAACTGCCCACTGCGCCACGGACCAGGCCTGGGTGCCGTCAGCTGCCACCACGAGCGAATCATTCTCCGTGGTGATGGCGAGCGGCCCGTACGCCTGGGCCAGCTCGGACTCGACGGCGGCGGGGATGCCCGGTTCCTGCGGGGCACGCAAAGTGCACAGCACGGAGGCGGGCGCCTGACCGGTCAGGCCGGACGCAAAGGACCGGCCCATATCTTCGTGTTGGGCGTACGCGAGGGGGTAGGCCGAGCGCTGGACACGCTGGGCGGCGTCGGTGATTTCCAGGGACTCGTAGCCGGGAACCTTGACCAGGGCATCGTAGAAAGCATTGGCAGCGTAGTACGGGTCCATCACCTGGGCCTCGGTTCCCCACCCCTGCGAGGGACGTTGCTGGAAGAGTCCACGGGAGTCAGGGCCGGCCTGGTCGCCATGGGCGATATTGCGCAGCTTGGATTCCTGCATCGCGGTGGCAAGGGCGATGCTGGCTGCCCGGGGAGGCAGCCCGCGCTGCACCGCCACCGCTGTAATCAGTGAGGCATTAACCGCCTGGTCCGTTGCAAGCTCTGCGCTCTGGGTCCCGACGTCGGCCGTGCAGCGCTCCGAGACCAGGGTTTCGGAGCGCTGCAGGAAGGAGACTGCTGTGTAGATGCCGGCGCCCGCCAGCGCCAGGGTAAGCAGCAGCACGGTGGGGCGAACGAAACTGCGTCCACGTGCCACCGACGGGTCAGTTGGCGTGGAGGGCGTCGTTGAGTTCCACCGTCTGGCCCTTGCGCGGCAGCGCCTCGACGGCGCCGGTGGTGGAGTTGCGCCGGAACAGGAGGTTGGGGACGCCGGACAGCTCGGCTGCCTTCACGATCTTGGCGGTGTCTTCGCCGTTCTCGTCCTTAGGCCCGGGAACAAGCACACGGGTTCCAGCGGTGACGTAGAGGCCGGCCTCCACCACGGAGTCATCGCCGACGCTGATGCCGACGCCGGAGTTGGCGCCCAGCAGGACGCGCTCACCGATGACGATCTTTTCCTTGCCGCCCCCGGAGAGGGTGCCCATGATCGACGCGCCGCCTCCCACGTCGCTGCCGTCGCCGGCGACGACGCCGGCGGAGATGCGGCCTTCCACCATGGAGGCGCCCAGGGTGCCGGCGTTGAAGTTCACAAAGCCTTCGTGCATCACGGTGGTGCCTTCGGCGAGGTGGGCACCGAGACGGACACGGTCGGCGTCGGCGATCCGGACGCCGGCGGGCACCACATAGTCCACCATGCGGGGGAACTTGTCCACGCCGTAGACGGTGACGGCACCACGGCGGCGAAGTTTGGCGCGGGTCAGTTCGAAGCCTTCCACCGCGGCGGGGCCGAAGTTGGTCCACACCACGTTGGGCAGCTTGCCGAAGATGCCGTCCAGGTTGATCGTGTTGGGCCGGACCAGCCGGTGGGAGAGCAGGTGCAGCCGGAGGTACGCGTCTGCGGTGTCAGCCGGAGCTTCGTCAAGGTTGATCTGGACGAAGACCACTTTCTGCTCGGTCCCGCGGTCAGCGTCGATGCCGCTCTCGGCGAGCTGGACCAGGGTTTCGTCCGCATTCTCCACGGCACGCAGGTTATCGGCCGCGATGCCCAGCGCCGGCGCCGGGAACCAGACGTCCAGGACCGTGGCTTCGGCATTATCCTCGCCCGTGGCACTGGCGATGGTTGCCAACCCGAAGCCGTAGGCGGAGCGGGCTTCGGAAGTTGCGTTCTGGTCTTTGGGCGCGGCGGAGGTAGCGGTCTCAGTCATGGCCCCAGTGTACCGAGAGGCGGGCACCGGGTTCGAACTAGACTGGCAACGTGACTGCCGAAACCGCCCCTGAATCGATCACCGCGCCTTTGGACCTCCGCCAGGACGTCTCCGTGCTGACCGCCGCCCTGATGGACATCAACAGTGTCTCCGGGAATGAGACGGAACTGGCGGACGCTGTCGAAGTGGCGCTGCGGGCCATCCCGGAACTCCAGGTGGTCCGCGACGGTGACGCCATCATCGCCCGCACGGAACTCGGCAGGACGGAACGCGTCATCCTCGCCGGACACCTGGACACAGTGCCGCTGCCGGTTACTGAAGGCGCGCGCGGTACCGTCCCGTCCACCTGGGATTCAGGCATCCCGGGGGACGGCATCCTCTACGGACGCGGGGCAACGGACATGAAGGGCGGCGTCGCCGTGCAGCTCGCGCTGGCGGCCACAATGTTCGACGGCGGCGCGGCACCCCAGCGCGACGTCACCTTCGTGTTCTACGACCACGAGGAAGTGGAAGAGGTCAAGAGCGGACTGGGCCGGCTGGTCCGCAACCACGGCAGCCTCCTGGGCGGCGATTTTGCCATCCTCCTGGAGCCGACCCATGGCACCGTCGAGGGTGGCTGCAACGGCACCAGCCGCTTTGAGGCCACGACGGTGGGTGAGGCAGCACACTCTGCCCGTGCGTGGATGGGCAGCAACGCCATCCACGCAGCGGCACCCATCCTGGCCCGGCTGGCAGCCTACGAGCCGCAGACCATTAACGTGGACGGCCTCGACTACCGCGAGAGCCTCAACGCCGTGAAGATCAATGGCGGCACGGCCGGCAACGTCATCCCGGACCGCTGCGTCGTCGAAATCAACTACCGCTTCGCCCCCGACAAGACGCCGGACCAGGCGGAGGCGCATGTGCGAGAACTGTTGGCGGGCTTCGCTGTGGTCCGCACGGATGCCGCCGCCGGTGCGCGCCCGGGACTGAACCACCCGGCTGCCGCGTCCTTCGTGGCCGCCGTCGGAGCCGAGCCGAAACCGAAATACGGCTGGACCGACGTCGCGCGTTTCAGCGAACTGGGGATCCCGGCAGTGAACTTCGGCCCCGGCGATCCGCTGCTGGCCCACAAGGACAACGAGCACGTCGACGCCGACGCCATCCGGGAGTGCCTGCGGGCGCTTCGGAGTTGGCTCGCGGCGTAAGCCTGCACGCAGAAGGGTCCGCAGCCTGCAGGCTGCGGACCCTTCTGCGTGTGGGGTGGATGTGGCTACTTGGATTCGCGTATATCCGGTAGTTCCGGTGCGACCACAGCGGTTGGCGCTTTGGCAACGCCGCCTGCCGTCTTCGTGGAACCGCGGCGCTCGATCCAGATTGCGAGCCGGGAAACGCAGATGTTGATCACAATGTAGATGGCGGCAGCCACAAAGAAGATGGGGAACAGGAACGCGTTCCCGAGGAAGTCCGCCATGACCTGCACTGCGCGCAGAAGTTCACCGTACGCCACGATGTAGCCCAGGGAGGTGTCCTTCAGGAGCACCACGAGTTGGGCAACCAGCGACGGCATCATTCGGCGGACAGCCTGCGGCAGCTCGATGAGCATCCGGGACTGGAAGCTGGTCAGGCCGATGGTCAGGCCCGCCTCCCGCTGTCCCTTCGGCAGTGATTGGATGCCGGCCCGGATGATCTCCGCGAAGATAGCGGTGTTGTAGAGGACGAGCCCGGCCACCACCGCGACGAAGGAACTCGTCCCGAACACCAGCAGGACGAAGAGCATCATCAGCACAACCGGCATGCCGCGCAGGAACTCCAGGACCACGCGGGCGGGAATCCGGATCCAGGCGACCAGCGAGATGCGCAGCAGGCAGAACATCAGGCCGAGGGGAAACGCGATCACTGCGGCGAGAGCGGCGGCGGTGAGCGTTGCGCCGAGGCCATTGGCGAGCAGCGTCCAGACGTCGCCCCGGGTGAAGATCGCCCAGCGGCGACCTTCAAAAATGCCCTGCTGGGCGAGAGTCATGCCAATCCATGCCAGAAGTCCAAGGATCAGCACGGTTCCAACCACGGAACCGATCAGCGAGACCCGGCGCGCTTTGGGGCCGGGAACGTCGTAGAGGACTGAAGTCATCGGGCAATCGCCACCTTTCGTTCCACCGTGCTGGCAAGGATGCCCAGCGGAATGGTGAGGAGCAGATAGAAGAACGCAACGCCGAGCAGTACTGCCATGACCTGGTCACCGTTGGCGTTGGCCATTTGGCGGCCGTAGCCGAACAGTTCCAGGACAAAGAACGCGCCGGCGACGGACGAGTTCTTGACGAGGGCAATCAGGATGTTGATCAGCGGCGGGATCACGGTCCGAAGCGCCTGCGGCAGGATGATGAGATTCAGGACCTGGCCGAAGTTCATGCCGATGCTGCGCGCGGCCTCAGCCTGGCCGAGCGGGACGCTGTTAACGCCCGAGCGGACGGCTTCAGCAATGAAGGCCGCTGTATAGGCGCTGAGGGCGATGATCGCTGCGACCTCGAACTGCTGGAATGTCACGCCGAGGCGAGGCAGGACGATCGCTGCGAAAAAGAAGGCAATGGTCAGTGGGGTGTTCCGGAGGATTTCCACGTAGACGGTGCTGAATCCCCGGAGTGCCGCAACGGGGGATACGCGGGCTGCCGCCAGGAGTGTTCCGAGGATAAGGGCGATGATCCCGGAGACGACGGACAGGAAAAGAGTGCGGAGAAGGCCTTCCCAATAAAGAGGGAGGTTTTCAATGATGACTTCCATAGGATCCTTCGGCTCTGGGCGTAGGCGGTCAAAAAGCAGGCCGGCGGCTTCCGGGGAACGCGTTCAACGAATTCCCCGGAAGCCGCCGTGGCTACCTAGTAGCGGTTGATGGCGGGAAGTTCAGGGGCGGTCTTGATGACCGAGCCTGCCGTTGCTTCCCAGGCCTTCTTGTAGGACCCATCCTTGGCAAACGCCTCGAGCTGGTCGTTGATCCAGTTGCGGAATTCGGTGTCGTCCTTCTTCAGGCCAATGCCGTAGGGCTCCTTGGTGAAGGTTTGATCCGAGGCCAGCTTGAAGGCATCCGGTTCCTTGTCCACAAAGCCGGCCAGGATCACGTTGTCCGTGGTGATCGCTTCGACCTGCTTGTTGCGCAGCGGCTCAAGGCAAGCGGAGTAGGTGGCTGCCGGCACGAGCTCGGCCTTGTACTTGTCCACGATTGTCGCGGCCGGGGTGGAACCGGTGACGGAGCAGACCTTCTTGCCTGCGACGTCCTCAGGCTTGGTGATGGACGTGTTGTCCTTGTTCACCATCAGCGCCTGGCCGGCCTCGTAGTACGGGCCCGCGAAGCTGACAACCTGTTTGCGCTTGTCATTGATGGTGTACGTGGCAATGACAAGGTCCACCTTGCCCTGCTCAATGAAGGGTTCGCGGTTGGCTGAGACAGTCTCTGACCATTCGATCTTGTCCGCGGCGATGCCCAGCTTGGCTGCGATCAGCTTGCCCATCTCGACGTCGAAGCCCACCGGCTTGCCGTCCAGGCCCACCTGGCCGAACAGCGGCTGGTCGTACTTGGTGCCGATCTTGATGGTGCCCGCGGCGGACAGCTTGGCCATGGTGGTGCCGGCGGCAAACGTCGGCTTGTCGGCAACAGTGGGATCGCTGGTGGTGCCGGGGGTGGTGCCGCCGCATGCGCTCAGGGACAACGCCAGGGCAGCAGTGGCCGCCACGAAGAACGACTTCCGGCGGGTCATAAATGCCTTCATGACATTCCTTTCATTGGTCGGCCGTGGGTCACGGCCTGGGTGCGAACTGGAGTGTGTGTTCGTTGATGGAGAATCAGTGCGTGAGCAGCTTGGACAGGAAGTCCTTCGCGCGGTCACTCTTCGGGTTGGTGAAGAATTCTTCCGGCTTGGCATCCTCCACGATCTGGCCATCCGCCATGAAAACCACACGGTCGGCGGCTTTCCGGGCGAAGCCCATTTCGTGCGTGACCACAACCATGGTCATGCCTTCCTTGGCCAGCTGGATCATCACGTCAAGGACCTCGTTGATCATCTCGGGGTCCAGCGCAGAGGTGGGCTCATCAAAGAGCATGACCTTTGGTTTCATCGCCAGGGCACGGGCGATGGCCACGCGCTGCTGCTGGCCGCCGGAGAGCTGCGCCGGGAGTTTGGGGGCCTGATGCCCCACGCCCACGCGCTCCAGCAATGCCATGGCTTCCTTGTCGGCCTGGGCCTTGGCAACGCCTTTGACTTTGATGGGACCAAGCGTCACGTTCTCAAGGATGGTCTTGTGCGCGAAGAGGTTGAAGGACTGAAAGACCATCCCGACGTCGGCGCGGAGCTGGGCCAGTTCCTTCCCCTCCTCCGGCAACACCTTTCCATCAATGCTGATGGTGCCGCCTTCGATGGTTTCCAGACGGTTGATGGCACGGCACAACGTGGACTTTCCTGAGCCTGACGGGCCAATGACCACCACCACTTCGCCCTTACGGACGTGGAGATTGATGTCCTTCAAAACGTGCAACTGACCGTAATGCTTATTCACACCATTCAGGGAGACGAGCGCATCGCCGGGCACATGAGTAGTCATAAAGAAGAATCTAGCGAACATTGGCTGGTTATGAGGTGAATCACGACAAGTTCGCGCGGATCGTGATTCAAGAGATACCTGCCACAGGCACGCTGGCCTTGGCATTAGCCTTGGGGGATGAGCATCAACGCAGATCCGGCCAAAACTTCCCAGCCGCGCCGTAAGGGGCCCCTTGAACTCCGTCGCAAGCAGGCCGCTGTGGAAATGTCCGACCAGCATTTGCTTGATACCAAAGGCGCAGGACAGTTCGTCCATTCAGACCCCTGGCGTGTCCTCCGGATCCAGAGCGAGTTCGTGGAGGGGTTCGGCGCGCTTGCCGATCTGGGGCCCGCCGTCAGTGTCTTCGGCTCGGCGCGCACCAAGCCCGGCAGCCCGTACTACGAAATGGGCATGGAAGTAGGCCGGAAGCTGGCAGCCGCGGGTGTGGCCGTCATTACCGGTGGCGGTCCGGGCTCCATGGAGGCCGCCAACCGCGGCACCGTGGAAGGCAACGGCGTCTCCGTTGGCCTGGGCATTGAATTGCCCTTCGAGCAGGGCCTGAACCAGTGGGTGGACCTCGGCATTAACTTCCGCTACTTCTTCGCCCGGAAGACCATGTTCGTCAAGTATGCCCAGGGCTTCATCGTACTTCCCGGCGGGTTGGGAACGCTGGATGAACTCTTTGAAGCCATGGTCCTGGTCCAGACCCGGAAAGTGACCTCCTTCCCGATCGTGCTCCTCGGCGTCGACTTCTGGGGGCCGATGATCGAATGGATCAAAGGCACCCTTGTGGCCGAGGGAATGGTCTCCGCAAAGGACCTGGACCTCATCCAGGTGGTGGACGATCCCGCCGAAGCGGTGCAACTGGTGCTGCACTGGACGCCCCCGGTTTCCACCAACGGCGAGCAACGGCCCGAATAGGCCGTCGGCCCGTATCTGGCACGATGGGTGCTGTGAGTTTTTTCCTGGTCTACCTCGCCATCGTGCTGATCGCCGCCACCCTGTGGGCAGGCGCCGGTGGCCGCCGCGGCATTCTGCGCAGCCTCCGCCGGGGCAGTGAACCGGCCGCGGGCTCCGAGGTCCCGGAGAATCCGATTCTCTACCCGGGGTTCGGGCAGCCGCCCGCCAACCTTCCGCCGGTGCTGCTGCCCGCGGACGCTGCACCTGCCGACGTCGACCGGGTCCGCTTCTCCCTCGGCCTGCGTGGATACCGGATGGATCAGGTGGACCAGGTCCTCGACGAACTGCGGGACCAGATCGCGGCCAAAGACGAAGAAATGGGCAGGCTCCGGGCGCGGCTGCTGGAATCGGAACGGGCGGCGCGCCCGGAGGCCGGCGCTTGAGCACTGACACGGGGGACCGGACGGGCCCGACGGCGTTGATCACCGCATTCGGCGCCCGCGCCAAGTGGGCGGTCCAACGCTGGCCCTGGTGGCTGCAGGTTGCCGCCCTCTACGCCACTGCCCGGCTGGTAAGTGCCTGCATTTTTATGGCAGCAGCCCTGCACCAAGGGCCCAACCCGTGGTTTCCGGCCGGCCCTGACTACTGGAACTTCATCAATATCTGGGATGCGCGATGGTACGGCCGGATCATCACCGACGGTTATCCCTCACCGCTTCCAACGGATGCCGCCGGCAACGTGCAGGAAAATGCGTGGGCCTTCTATCCGCTCTTCCCGGCCCTGGGCCGTGCGCTCGCAGGCCTGACCGGAATCAGCCCTGCCGCGGCGCTGACGGTCGTGGCCATGCTGGCGGGGTTGGGTGCGGCGCTGGTTTTGTACCGCCTGTTCAGGCACAAGGCTTCGCACACTGCGGCGCTTTGGGGCGTGGCATTCTTCGCGACCTTTCCGGTGTCCGCCATTCTCCAGGTCCCGTACGCGGAACCCCTTACCGTTTTCCTGCTGGCCACCGCCCTGCTGCTCGTCATCAGGCGTCATTATTTCGTTGCCATGCCGGTGGTCCTGCTGCTGTGCCTCTCCCGACCCGTGGGTGTTCCCTTTGCCGCCATGGTGGGGCTTCTCTTCCTCTGGCGACTGGTCGAACGGGGGCGCGGGGAGCGGCCGGGCACCCACAGCCTCGGGGAGCTGGCGTCCCTGGCGGGCCTAACCGTGGTGTGCGGTGCCTCGGCACTGCTGTGGCCGGCAGCGGCCTGGGCCGCCACCGGAGACATTGAGGCGTATACCAAAACCGAAACAGTGTGGCGCGGCCATGACCTGGTGCCCTTCAAGCCCTGGTTCGACGCCGGCGTCGACCTCTTTGGCCCCGTCCTGGGGATCGTGGCGCCATTCGTCTTTGCGGGCCTCTTTGCCCTCCTACTGTTCTCCCCGCCGGTGGTCCGGCTTGGTGTGGAACTGCGCCTGTGGTGCGCCTGCTACATGGGCTACCTCCTGGTGTTCCTCCACCCCCAGACCAGTACTTTCCGGATGCTGCTCCCGCTGTTCCCGTTGGCCCTGGCTGCCGCGCTCTTGTCCCGGTCGAAGGCATACCGCGGCACGGTCCTGACAATGTTTGTCCTGCTCCAGATCGTGTGGATCGTCTGGCTGTGGGCATGGGCGCAGCTTCCGGGCGGCGGCGATTATCCGCCGTGATCGCGGGCGGCGCCTGGCCGGCGGATTGGGGAATCCGACGCGGCCGTAAATGTCCATCGATTAGCTACGTGCGGGTCATTACGGGATAATAGTAAGTAAGCAGGGACAAAAAGCATTCAGAAATGTTCAGCCATGGCGGCATCAGTACGGGCCGCCATAGCGGCTTGATTTGACCATGCGGACACAGCCCATCCGGGCTGATATGTCCTGGGACTAAATGGAGGGGAAATTCCTCATGGCGGCTATGAAACCACGCACCGGCGACGGCCCTATGGAAGTCACCAAAGAGGGCCGTAGCCTGATCATGCGCGTACCGCTCGAAGGCGGCGGACGGCTTGTGGTGGAACTGAACGCTGCGGAGGCGGCCAACCTTAAGGAATGCCTCGTCGGCGTGACTGAATAATCCTGTTCGGCGTTGCCGAATAATCCCGCAGGGCCAAGGTCCGCAGCCAACCCGCTGCGGACCTTGGCTTATTTGCTGTGGATCTACTTCTTAACCGCGACCAGCAGGCCGTCGCCCGTGGGAAGCATCGCGGACGCCAGGCGGTCGTCGTCGCGGATTGCCTTGCCCACCTGGCGGAGCACCACCGTGTTGGACTCCCGGACAGCCGGGTTGGCCACGCGGTCCTTGTCCAGTGCGTCGTTGATGATGAGCAGCCCGCCGGCCTTCAGGAGCCGGACGGCCTGTTCCACGTAGCCGGGCAGGCCGGGCTTGTCGGCATCAACAAACACCAGGTCATATGCGGAGTCGGTCAGGCGCGGCAGGACATCACCGGCGCGGCCGGAAATGGTGCGCGTGCGGTTGGCCGGACTGCCGGCCTCGGAAAAGGCTTCACGTGCCGCCTTCAGATGTTCGACGTCCACGTCGATGGTGGTCAGCACGGCCTGCGGTCCGAGCCCCCGCAGGATGCATACCCCCGAGACACCCGCGCCTGTGCCGATTTCGACGGCGGTCTGGGCCTTCGAGCCCGCAGCCAACACCGTCAGGACCGCACCAACACCTGCGCCGATGGGCGTCACGCCCAATTCGAAGGAGCGCTCCCTGGCACGAAGCATAACCTCATCCTCTGCGGGCAGATCTTCTGCATAGGACCAGCTCGTGGATTTGTCGGCGCTCATGTGATTCGCTTTCTGGGCGGCAGGGGAGTGTTTAGTACAGCCTACTGTGTGCGGGGGTGCCAGCCGCGGAAGGGAATCGTTGTGCCTCTGGCTGAAGAACCGCCCCGGTCAGGAAATTCCCAGCCAACTTTGAAATGATGGATATCCGGTCATCCCTGAGGTGATCGGCGCCGAACAAAAGATGTCAACAGTATCCGGGCGATAGCAATCCACGATGGGAGTGGACGATGTCAGCATCAGGTATGGCGCCTGTCCCTGCGACGCAAGATTCCGCCGCTGTATGGGTCAGGCCCACTTGGGAGGAAGTGGTGGCCAACCACTCCGCCAAGGTCTACCGGCTGGCGTACCGCCTGACGGGGAACAAGTTCGACGCCGAGGACCTCACCCAGGAGGTGTTCGTCCGCGTCTTCCGGTCACTGGAGAATTTCAAGCCAGGGACACTGGATGGCTGGCTGCACCGCATTACCACCAACCTGTTCCTGGACCAGGCGCGCCGGAAAACCCGCATCCGGTTTGACGCGCTGGCCGATGACGCCGAGTCCCGGATCCCCGGGCGTGAACCCGGACCGGAACAGAGCTTCGAACACAACAACCTGGACCTCGATGTGCAGGCTGCCTTGGAGGAGCTGCCCCCGGACTTCCGCGCCGCCGTCGTGCTTTGCGACCTGGAAGGCCTGTCCTACGACGAAGTGGCCGCTGCCCTCGGCGTCAAACTGGGTACCGTCCGTTCCCGTATCCACCGGGGCCGGACCATGCTGCGCGAAAAGCTGGCCCACCGCGATCCCAGGCCACAGCAAGGACGCACGCCGAAGCTTTCGCTGCCGCGCATCGCCAGCATCCTCTGATCGGCACCATGACGCCCCAGAACCCCTTCGGCCGCCGGCATCACCGCGGCGCCGACCACGTGCAGACCTGCGCAGAATGTGCAGCGGCGCTGAAGCGTGAACGCCAGTACATCGAGCGGCTCCGTGACGCGGCCGTGCCGCCTGCCAGCGAGGACCTGACGGCCCGGCTGCTGGCCAGGACGCAGCTGCTCGCGGCCGCGGCCGAGCCAGCCCCGAGCCCGTACCGGGCCGCGCGGGCCGTGGCACTTGCCGCCGGCGGGACAGCAGCAGCCGCTGGAATTCTTGCCGTCAGCGCGTTTGCGCTGGCGGGGGACAGCCTGCCCGTCGCCCAATCGGCCATCAGCGGGAGCCTGGTGCAGCATACGGCCCAGCTACCGGCCGACGGCAGGGAGATCAGTGCTCCGCAGTTGTTGGCCCTACGCTCTGAAGGCTGGGTCTGTCCGGACCTGGCATCACTCGGCTTCCATGTCCGGAGCGCCAATGCCATAACGCTGAATGGGCGGCCGGCGGTGGAAATGCACCTGACTGATGGGCAACACTATGCCACCATCGTGGAACACCATCCCGTGGACGCCCAGCAGGAGTCGGGTCAGGACGCCGGGCAGAACTCCGAACAGAACTCCGAACAGAACTTCGGTGAGAACGAGGGGAAGCTGCTGGTCAGCAGCTTGGCGCCCTGGACGGCCACCGTGGAGACCACTGCAGGAACTTTCACTGTTGTGTCCGACCTCCCGGCGGAGCAGGCTGATGACGCCGTTCCAGTGCTGCAGCGGCTCAGCGTCCTCGCCGTAGAAGGAATTAACGCGGGTGTCAGCACCGCGCCTGCCGCCTCCCCGGCGACCGCAGCGGACGACTCTCCCACCGTCCGGTTGGCGCGGGGAATCCGCAAACTCGGGGAGATGCTGGCTCCGTGATGCAGGCACTGTGCGACGCTGGCGGGCAGGAATCGTCAGCGGGGCTCCGGAGAGGGTAATCTTCCTAAAGTGTTTGGAATCAACGGCCCGGAGTTCTTCCTCCTGCTGATCATCGGCATCCTGGTGATCGGTCCCCAGCGGCTGCCCGAATACACCCAGAAACTTGCGAATCTCGTGAAGGAAGTCCGCCGGATGGCCTCCGGTGCCCGGGAGCAGATCAAGGAAGAAGTCGGCATCGACATCGACGATGTCGACTGGAAGAAATACGATCCCCGCCAGTACGATCCGCGGCGCATCATCAAGGAAGCCCTCCTGGACGACGACACCAAGTCCGTCAGTGCCGGAGCGCCGGCAGCGGTGGCTGCCGTCGCCGGTGCAGGGGCGGTTGCCGCGGGCGGGACGGGTCCCTCCCGTCCCGATCGTGTAGTCCAGTCGCTGCCTCCGGGCGAACCCGCGCCGTTCGATACCGAAGCCACCTAGGCCCCCGCTGCCTCTGATGGGCGATGTTGCGTTAACGCGGCTGCAGGCCCAGTTTCATCCCCGTCAGGCCCCTGGGCCTGGCAGCAAGTTTTCCGGCGATGCCGGTCAAAGCAATGGCCGCCGGAGTGTCTGGCCGGCCAAGCACG
>NZ_JAKFFD010000002.1:0-12523 GCF_036675385.1 Pseudarthrobacter sp.
AGGGCGTGGATGGTGGATTCGGCGCCGGAGTTGGGGTTGATCCGGCCGTCCGTTTCGATCCCGTCGATGGCCGTGCCGGTGGCCGGGTTGTAGGCGGGGGCGCCGTTGGGGTTGGCGCCGAAGAACCAGCCCGCGGCGATGGCGGCCACGTCCAGGAGGCCCGGGGCGTCGGCGGCTTCCGCCGTCGCCACCAGGCTTTGGACGCGGGAGTCCACGCCGTAGGCGATCTGGGCCTCGCCGGGAGCGGGGCTCCAGGCGTTGTTCGGACCGCCGGCTGCGAGCAGTTGCGGCGTGAACTGCGCGGCGTCCTTCACGGCTGCCGTCAGCAGGTCGGGCCGGTTCAGGACAGTGGAAGCGGTGGCAACAGCGGCCGGAGCCATGCCGCCCCACGCATGCCAGAGGCTCTGCGACTTGTTCCACGGCATGATCGCGCCGAACGGCCATTGCGTGGCCGAGCCGGAAGACATCGCGGCCACGCCCTCGCTCAGCCGGGACAGCGCCATGGTGGCCACGGCATCGGATGGAACGGTCTCCACATAGGCGGCCAGGCCCAGCACGGCCTCCGCGGAGGCATCCGCGCCGCCGGCGATGAGCCAGGCCGGGACCTGGACGCCGTCGGCGGTGTCGAACGTTCCGTACTTGGCGAGGGACTGGCGGTTCAGGGCACCCAGGGACAGGTGCAGCCGGTCCTGCAGGAAGGCGGCGAACTCCGGATCGGACTCCCCAAACCCTGCGAAACCTTCGCCCAGGGCCCACACCGTGCGGGCCAGCCAGTAGGACTCCGCGGAGTCGGACGGATCCGGCAGTTCCACGGGAATGGCGCTGGGGTTCAGGCTGCCGTCCGCCTGCTGCCAGAGGATGACGTTGCCGGTGTTCGGGCCGTCCACCGTCTGCAGGTACGTAAGCGTACGGAGGTTCTGGAAGGCGTGCTCCTTGCTCGCCAGGTCCCCGGTCTGCTTCCAGTGCCGCAGGTACACCACGGCGGTGCGGGCAATATCGTCCGCGTTGTAGGCACCCTGGGTCCAGTCACCCGTGGCCGGGTCCAGGTCGCCGCCGCCCACGCGGTCGTAGCTGCCGTCGTCGTTCTTGTCGGCGTAGGTCCACGGCGCTTCGGCCTCGGGGTCCTGCTCCAGCTGGTAGGTGGTGTGCCCGGGCACCGGAGCCAGCGGCACCGTGTCCAGCAGGAAGTCCAGGTGGTCCAGGTTGGTCAGACTCCCGCCGGCGGCCAATGCGGGTTCCAGGACGGGTGCCGCCGGTGCAGTGTGCGCAGTGGCGGCCGACGGCGGCGCGGCAGGGGCCGCCGTGACGGCGCCTGCCTGCAGCGAAACAGCCAGCAGGGAAACGGCCACCGCCGTCACCACCGGCCGTGTGGCCTTCGGTGAAGGCAGCACCCTCAGATCCGGTCCAGTTTGGCCACGCCGATTTTGGAGTCGGCCATCCCGTAGAACACAAACAGCTGGTCGCCGATTTTTTCGATCGCGGTGGGGAACACCACGTTCGGCACGATCCCGGAGATCTCGTCCTCGGTTTCCGGCGCCAACAGCGGCTTGTCGCTGCGGGCGATCACCGTGGAGGGATCGTCCGCGGACAGGATCATGGCCGCGGCGGTGTAGTTGACGTTCTGCTGCTGTTCGAAGGCGGAGGCGGCCATCTTTCCGGCCACGCCGTGGTGGATCAGGAGCCAGCCTTCGTGCACGCGGATGGGGGGCGGGCCGCCGCCGATCTTCAGTTCCTCAAAGGGGAACTCGCTGAGGGCCACCAGCCGGTGCTTGCCCATGTGCACCAGGTTGCGCAGGTCGCGTTCGACGTCGGCCACGGCCACGTAGGAGATCCAGATGCCGGGGCGGTTGTCCGTGACGCCGGCGGGCAGGTGCTCGCCTTCGCCGGGACGGATCCAGCCCAGGTCCCACATGGGGCGGTGCAGCATGGCGTAAGAGGGCACGCCGTCGGGGTCGTTCACCGGCTCCGGGAAGAACACCGCATCCTTGTTGGGAAACAGGTTCAGGTCCATGGAGAGATCGGCCTGGTACTCGAAGAAACACGGGCCAAGGCGGTCCCAGTTCCGGAGGTCCTCGGAGTGGGCGAAGGCGAGGCGGGGACCCAGCGGGCCGTAGGCCACGTAGGTCATGAGGTGCTTGCCAAGGGCGGGCACCCAGGTGGTGCGCGGATCCTCGGTGCCGGCGTTGTTCATGCCGCGTTCCCAGCCCTCGTCCGGGGCCAGGACCACGCCCTCGCGTTCCACGCCGGTGGGCACGCCGTCGTCGTTGATGACCACTTTGGCGAGGCCCACGCGGGACACGTTGCCAGTGGCCACAAGCCGCGGCAGCAGGTACAGCTCGCCGTCCGGGCCGCGGCCGCTGGCGGGGTTGAGGACGCCCTCGGCCTCGAAGTCGTTGCCGGGTTCGGGGGTCATGATGACGCCGGCGCGGGTGAGGGTGAACGGGACAGTGGGGAGTGCAGAAGTGTGGGGGGAAGTCATTGATTAGCCCTTTACGCTGGAACCGATATTGGTGGAAATGAACTGGCGCTGGAAGAAGATGAACAGCGCGACGGCGGGCGCCGCCAGGACGCAGGCACCGGCAAGGATGGCACCGAACGGGTTGCCGGCCTGGCCGGCGATGTTGGAGATGAAGTTGGCCAGTGACACGGCCAGTGGCTGCAGGGACTGCTCCTTGGTGACCAGGAACGGCCACAGGAACTCGTTCCACGGGCCGATGAAGGTCAGCAGCACGGCAGTGACGATGGCAGGACGGACCAGCGGGATGGCGATCTGCCACAGGATCCGAAGCTCCGAGGCGCCGTCGATCCGGGCGGCCTCAAACAGGGTTGAGGGCAGCTGGAGGAAGTACTGGCGGAACACAAACACCGCCGTGGAGTTGATGGCGAACGGCAGGATCATCCCCAGGTAGCTGTCCGCCAGGCCGTAGTCGCGCACGATCATGACGTAGAGCGGGATGAGCAGCAGCTGGAACGGGATCATCTGCACCAGCAGCATCATGCCGAACACCACGCCGCGGCCACGGAACTTCATCTGCGCCAGGGCGTAGCCCACCAGCAGCCCGAAAATCACCGTGAAGAGGATGACACCGCCGGTGAAGATGCCGGAGTTGAGCAGGCCGCGGAACAGGTTGATGGACTCGTTGATCTGCACATAGTTGGCCCCGGTGATGTTGGCCGGATTGGGGAACGCGCCGAAAATCGAGGTGTCCGGGGCGGTCTGCAGCGAACCGATGAGCATGTAGTAGAACGGGAAGAGGAACACGAAGGCGCCCACGCCCAGCAGGATGAAGCTGCCCACGCCCAGGTTGCGGCGTTTTTCGACGCCCGAGTCGGGACGCAGGACGGGTTCCGCTTGCTCGGGGAGCCGGCTCGCGTCGTCGTCGTTCTTGGCGTTTTGTGCGTTGGTGACGGACATGTCAGTCCTCCTTCCCGCCCACGAGGCGTTTCTGGATCAGGGCGATCAGCAGGACGCCGATCACCAGCACCACGCCCAGCGCGGCCGCGACGTCGGGGTTGCCCTGCAGGAGTCCCCGCTGGTACATGATGAACACCGGGGAGGCCGAGGCCCCGTCCGGCCCGCCGCCGCCGGTCAGCAGGTACGGCTCGGTGAAGAGGTTCGCGCCGGTGATGGTGGCCAGCAGCGTGACCAGGACGCTGGCGGGCCGGACGCCGGGAACGGTGATGTTCCAGAACTGGACCCACTTGTTGCCGCCGTCCACGGACGCTGATTCATAGAGCTCATCGGGTATGTTCTGCAGCGCCGCGAGGTAGAGCAGGATGAAGAATCCCAGCTGTTTCCACGTCACGTACAGGGCCACGGTGGGCATGGCCAGCCACGAATTCACCAGCCAGGAAGGGGCTGGGGCCAGGGGCCCCAGCAGTGTGTTGATCAGCCCGTTTCCCTGGAACAGGAAAAGCCAGACACCCACGACGGCGACGCTCGCCGTCACGTATGGGACGTAGTAGCTGAGGCGGAAGAAGGTCTTGAGCCGGGTCACGCGGTTCAGGGCGTTTGCCAGCAGCAGGGACAGGCCCACCGTGAGCGGGACGTTGATGATGAGGAAGACGCCGATGTTCAGGAAGGAGCGCTGGACGGCGGGGTCTGACAGGACGGTGATGTAGTTTTCGAACCCTACAAACGGCCGGTCCACCTTGACCCGCGGTGCTGTGAAGAAGAAATCGTGGAAGGAAATGTAGACGGCGTAGCCGAGGGGGAACGCCAGGACGGCCAGCACGTAGATGACGTAGGGGGCGCTGAACAGCAGGCCCAGCGGCTGGGGGCCCAGGAAGTTCTTACGCTTCCTGGGCACCAGCCGCCGGTCCGCCGTTCCACCAGCCGGTTTCCCCGTGACGGGGTTCCCACTAGAAGAGCGGAGTGACATTGGGGGTCACCGCTACTTCTGGGCTACCAGTTGGTTGATCTTGTCCGCCGCGCCCTTGAACGAGGTGTCGATGCTTTCATTGCCGAAGATCACGGCCTTGGCGTAGGCGGTGCGGAAGGTCTGCCACACTTCAACCGAGTTGGAGACGTTGGGGACCTCCACGGTCCGCGCAGCCTGATCGGCAAACTGCGTGTAGGCCGGGTTCTTGGCGAAGTAGTCCGCGTAGACCGTGGGAAGGTCCTTGCGCATGGGCATCTGGCCGGTGTCGGTCAGCAGCTTGCCGTCCTGCTCCTCGCTGGTGGCGAACTTCATGACCTCCCAGGCGGTGCCCTGGTTCTCGCAGGCCGAGTACATGGCCACGTTCTTGGCGTCGGAGAAGGTTGAGGCATCAGCCTTAGCCGCGGCAGCGGGGACCGGGACTGCGCCCCAGTTCACCTTGTCCTTGTAGGCGGCGATGGCCCACGGACCGGCCATGGACATGGCCGCCTTGCCCTCGGCGAATGAATCGCCCTGGTAGACCTCCTTGGAGGCCAGGTTCTCCTTGTAGAGCGTCTCGAACATCGTGGCGACCTGCTTGCCCTCCTCGCTGTCGAACGTGGCCTTGCCGTCCTTCACCAGCGGGGTGCCGTCGGAGTTGGCTGCATAGAAGGAGTAGAAGTCGAACCAGGCCTGGAAGAAGTCACTGGCCGGTGATGGCCACATGGCGTTGGTGGCAGCACCGGAGGACACCAGGGTCCGGGCGGTGTCCAGCAGTTCCTGGTGCGTCCCCAGTTTCGGGTTCTCCGGATCCAGCCCGGCCTTGGCAAACATGTCCTTGTTGTAGAAGAGGACAACGGGATTGGACTTCCACGGCAGCTGGTACATCTTGCCGTCCGCGGACTTGTACTGGTCCGCCAGGTCACCGGTGCGGTCCTTGATGTACTGGAGCCCGTCCGGGAACTCATCCAGGGCCACCAAACCACCCTGCTTCTGGAACTGGGGAACGGCGACAGGCGCGGTGTTGAAGACCAGGCAGGGAGCGTTGCCGGCCGTGATGGCTGCGCCGATGACTTCCTCGGAGCTCTTGCCGGCAGGGATCTCCTGCGCATCGATCTTCTCGTCCGGGTGGGCGGAGTTCCAGGATTCCACCATCGCCTTGCCCCACTTCACCTCGAACTCGTTGTTGGAGTACCAGATCTTGATGGGGCCCTTGGCGGACGTGGCGGAACCGCCATCGCCGCCCCCTCCGCTGCCGCCGCAGGCAGCCAGGCCAGCCCCCATGACGGTCAGGGCGGCCACTGACAATATTCGCGTGGCTTTGGTAAAGCGCTTCATTGCGACTCCTTGATACTGGTCCCGGTGGGGACCTGCTACGGGTTGGTGTGCTTTTTTGCTTGCTCTGGGGATTGCTGCGGGACTGGCTTGGTGGTTGTGGATGGGGCGGGGCCGGTGGAGGCGCGGACCAGCAGGGAAGGTGCCTGCAGGTCCGTATCCTCACCGGAGTGGGTGCCGTTGAGCTGGTCCAGGAGGGCCTGCGCGGCAACTCTGCCCCAGCGCATGGGGTCAGTGGAGATGGTGGTGAGCGGCGGGTTGAGGTATTGGGTGAACTCTGCGTTGTCGTAGCCGGTGACTGACAGGTCACCCGGGACGTTCAGGCCCTGGGACTGGGCGAAGGACTGGCCGGACGTCGCCATGAGGTCGTTCGCATAGACAATCGCGGTGGGGCGGTCCGGCCGGCGGAGCAGTTCCGCGGTGGCGGCCACTCCCCCGGCCGCCGTGAAATCAGCCTCCGCGAACAGATCCGCTGCGAGGCCGGCAGCGGCCATGGCCGCTTCCCAGGCCCGGCGGCGGCTGCGGCCGTGGATGTATTCCTGGGCGCCGCCCACGTGGCCGATCCTGACGTGCCCCAGGGCCAGAAGATGTTCGACGGCGGCCGTTATGCCGTCCGTGTCATCCATGGACACCGCGGGGAAGGGGGAGTCCGAATCCGGCCTGTTGAGCGTTACGGCCGGCAGCTTGAGCTCGCGCAGCAGGCCGATCCGGGAATCATTGTGACGCACATCGGTCAGGATCACGCCGTCCACGCGGCCGCCGTCGGCCAGTTTGCGGTAGGCCCGCTCTTCGGCGCCGGGGGCGGTGGCAACGCTCAGGACCAGCGTGTAATCGTGCTCGGCGAGGGTGGTCTCGATGCCCGCAATGAACGCCGGGAAGAACGGGTCCGTGCCAAGGAGCTTGGGGTCGCGGGCCACCACAAGGCCCAGCGCGTAGGCCTTCGCGGAGGACAGGCCCTTGGCTCGGAGGCTCGGCTTCCAGCCAAGCTCTTTGGCGACCTGGAGGATCCGGCCCCGGGTGGCGTCGCTAACGCCGGGCTGGTTGTTCAGCGCATACGAGACAGCACCCTTGCTGACGCCGGCCGCATGGGCGACGTCGCTGATGGTTACTGCCATGATGTGGGACCCTTCAGGTTTTGGGTCCCGTGACTCACGCCACTGAACCGGTTCAGTAGACTCTACTTAACCGGTTCAGTTGAGGGATGTCAAGGGCCCGCCGCCGCATTGGTGGGCGCGTCACCGCTTGCTGGCGGCACCGGACCTAGACCCGGGCCAGCCCGGCAACCTCCGCCAGCAGCTCAACGGAGCGGATCCTGGCCTCGGTGCCGGTGTTCTGGTGCGCCACGATGAGTTCGTCGGCGTCGGAGTGCCTGGCGAACTCCTCGAGGTAGTCGTTCACAACGTCCGGGGTGCCGATGGCCGAGTACGTCATCATCTGCGAGACGTGCTGGCCCTGCGGGGAGTCCAGGATCATGTCCGCTTCGTCGTCGGTGAACTCGCGCCCGCCGCCAAAGAACAGACCGACGCGGGCGCGCAGCGTGGCCCGGAAAGCCGTCTGGGCTTCGGCTGCGGAATCGGCTGCGATCACGTTGACGCCGGCGATCACGTGCGGGGCATCGAGCTGCGCCGACGGCTTGAATTCGCTGCGGTAGAGCGCCACGGCATCCTGCAGGGCGTTGGGGGCGAAGTGCGAGGCGAAGGCGTACGGCAGGCCCAGCTGGGCGGCGAGGCGGGCGCCGAACAGCGACGATCCGAGGATGTACAGCGGGACGTTGGTGCCCTTGCCGGGGGTGGCCTCCACGCCCTGGATTCGCGTGGGACCGGTGAGGTAGCCCTGCAGCTCCAGGACGTCTTGGGGGAAAGTGTCCGCGGACATGGGGTCGCGGCGCAGCGCGCGCATGGTGTTCTGGTCGCTGCCGGGGGCGCGGCCCAGGCCAAGGTCGATCCGGCCCGGGTGCAGCGTTTCCAGGGTGCCGAACTGCTCGGCGATGGTCAGCGGCGAGTGGTTGGGCAGCATAACGCCGCCGGCGCCGAGCCTGATGGTCTTGGTGTGGGCGGCCACGTGGGCGATCAGCACGCTGGTGGCCGACGACGCGATGGCGGACATGTTGTGGTGCTCGGCGTACCAGATCCGCCGGTACCCCAGCTCCTCCGCCCGCTGTGCCGTGGCCACGCTGCCGGCGAGACTCTCCGCCGCCGTCTGGCCTTTGCCAATGGTTGCCAGATCAAGGATGGAGAGGGGAAGCGTCACGTCGGTGCCGGCCTTTCAATGCGTTGCGTAGGGTGGCCGGCCGGGTCGCGGCGGGCACACTGTGGACAACGACGGCGGCGTCCGGGTTATTTCTGCGGCAGGCGGTGGGGTGGCCCACAGCATCCGCGGGAGACTGCGTCTCAGGCCTGGATCACGGATCAGGCGACGCACCCGCCAAGCGCGATCTGACTGTCAATTGCATTGATCTGGTTCTGTACGCTGCCCAGGGCCTTTTGCAGATCAGAGACGACCGTTCGCTGCGCGTCGACGGCAGCCTTTTTTGCCCCCTTTTGCGACTGCAGGTTCCGCAGCACTTCCTGGGCTGCGGTGATCCGCTGATCAAGCGTGGTCGACTGCACCTGCAGGGCTGCCAGCGCCGCCTCCGCGGCGCTGATATCACCATTGAGCTTGTTGAGCTGCGCAACCAAGGGAGCAACCCGTGTCTGCAAAACGAGAATATCGGCCTCCTTCGCAGTGATCTGGCTGTTAAAGCCAGTCAGGTCAGCCGCCAGCTTGTCCAGGATTGTGTTCAGTGCGCTGATCTCGGCTGTCTTGCCGGCCACCGCTTTATCCGCCTCCTCCACTGCGGCCTGGAGGCCAGGCAGTTGGTCGTTGAGCGCAGAAAGCTCGGCCTGTTTGTCCTCCACGGCGGCGGCGACTGCAACGTGGGCAGCTTCTGCCTCTTCCAGTGCAGTCTTCCGGTCCGCCAAGTCAATCCGCTGAGCATCGATGGCCGCATTTGCAGCGTCCAGTCCCTCGGTCAGTCCCTGCACTGCCGTTTCGAGATCAGCCACGATTTTTTCCTGCGCCGTAACACCACTTTCTGCGGCGGCTGCTGTGCCCTGCAGTCCGGTGAGCTGACCCTGAAGGACGGCGAGTTCCCCTTCCTTTGCCGCAACGTCGCCGTTGGCCTGCGTTACAGCGCCTTGAAGCGTCGGCACCTCGGCTTTCAGGGCTGTGATCTCGCTTTCCTTTGTGGCAACGGCGAGATTGGCTGCGCTCACGACTGCCTGCAGCGGCGCCGCCTGCTGCTGAAGGGCGCTGCTCTGCTGCTGCTTGAGCAACAGCTCCGAGCTCAAAGCGGTCACCTGCGAATTGAGGCCAGTGAGATCACCCTGCAGGCCGGAGATCAGCGTGTTCTTGTCAGTGATCTGGTTCGTCACCGCTGCGAGCTCCGCCGCCTTGGCATCCCGCTGGTTCCGCAACCCGGTCGCGTTGCCTTGGGCCCTGTTAATCTTGTCGGTTAGATCGGCTATCTCAGCCTCCAACAACGCCCCCTGGCTTTGGAGTGCGGCGAGTCCGCCCTGTGCCGTCGTCAACGCGCCTTGCTTGGACGTGATTGTCGTATTCAGCGTGGCGATCTGCCCCTGAAGCGTGGCGATCTCGGCGGCAGCCGCCGTTATGGCACTGGTGTTTGCGGCGAGCGCGGACGCCGCTGCAGCAGCGCTGGCCTGCTTAATGGCCAGATCACTCTCGGCGGCGCTGATCTGGGCGTTCTTGGCGGAAAGTGTGTCAGCTGCCGCGGTCGCCAACGTCTGCAAAGCCAAGAGCTGGCCCTGCGCTGTGCCGATCTCCACCGTCTTGGCGTACACATCTGCAGCGGCCACTCCAGCCGCCAGCTCCAAGTCCGCGAGCACCGTCTTGGCATCATCCAGCTTTGCCTGCCCGGCCTGAAGGTCACCTTCTGCAGCCGTACCTGACTGAACGAGGGAATCCAGCTCCGCCTCGGCATCGCCTACTTCACGGGTTGCAATGTCCACAGCGGCCGCTGCTTCCCGGGCTGCTCCGGTGAGCGTGACAAGTTCGCCCTCTGCGAACTGAATCTGGGCTTCTTTGTCGGCGAGCGCTTTAGCAGCCGCAGCTGCTTGGGCCTCGAGCGTCACCAGCTCCCCCTGGGCAACCCCAATCTGCCTGTTCTGTTCAGCTATCAGCGCTTCGACAGCCGACGCCTCTCCCCTGAGCAGTGTTGCGGCTTCCTGCGCCTGCTCGATTTCGTCCTGCAACGGCGATATTTCCCTTTCGAGGCTGGCCGCCGCCTGCAGGAGCCTTTCAAGTTCCTGCTGAGTGTCAATAATGGAGAGCTGGGTGGCATCCTGTTCGCCCCTAAGGACAGCGATCCGGGAATCTGTGTCGGTGACAGCTTGGTCCAAGCGCAGTTCCTCCGCTTCGAGGGCAGCAAGGTCCGTTGCTGCGGTGGCGAGCTGTGCCGTCAAGCTGCTCTTCGTCGTTTCAAGTCCGGCGCGCTCCGCCTGCAGTCCAGCGATCACCTCAGCGTTCTTCCGGGCCGCGGCCCTGAGGAGGTTCTCCTGGACCGTTCCCCGGTGCGCCAGCTGGTTCACCACGCCGTTGCAGATACCGGCGACGGACTCCGAACCCGCGGCCGCCGGCATAACAAAAACAAGCGTGCTGGTCAGCAGACCCGGCAGGACAACTGCAGCGGCAAGGCGCCGGGCGAAGACAGACTTTGAGGGGGCAGCCGACATGATGACTCCTGATCAGACCTTGTGGGCGGCCGGTTCCGACCGCAACCTAGTCTCACCGTAAGTTGAGCACCGACCGTGCACACGCGTAGCGGGCACCTGTCTTTCCCGCGCGAGTACTCGTTTTCTCAACCGCTTCCGGAGCCCTACTTGGTTTCACCGGGCGGAGCCGCGGAAGCACATGCCGAGTACCCCGGAGGCCCCCAAATGTGACCGCCGCGGTCGCCCGGTGAACTGCACGTTACTCCCGGTATCGCACCGTTTCGGCAGCCTTTGATCCCGCACCAGCGGTCCCGGATAGTTGCTGCCAAGAACACCGTTCCGTTCCGAAATTCAGCAACTTGCAAGGGGAAATCATGGCGAAAATCAAGACAAGGCAGGCTGCCGGTGCAGCACTCGCAGCAGTCACGCTGCTGGCGCTGGCCGCCTGCTCGGACCCGGGCGCGACGGCGGCGACAGCACCGTCGTCGGGCTCTACGGCGAGCGCGGCAGGCAAGACGTTCAACCTGGCCCCGGAGCAGAACCGCGTCAAGGTGGCCGTGGATGCGAAAGCCGCCGCGCTGGTCCCGGAGGCCATCAAGGCGGACGGCAAACTGACCGTGGTCACCACCGGCGGCACGGCCCCGCTGAGCCTGTTCGCCACCGACAACAAAACGCTCATCGGCAGCGAAGTGGACATCGCTTATGCGGTGGGCGAGACACTGGGGCTGACCGTCGAGGTGCTGCCCGTGGCCTGGGCCGACTGGCCGCTGGGCGTTGAGTCCGGCAAGTACGAGGCCGTGCTCTCCAACGTCACCGTCACCGAGGCGCGCAAGGAAAAGTTCGACTTCGCCAGCTACCGCAACGACCTCCTGGGCTTCTACGCCAAGACCGATTCCACCATCGGCGAAATCAAGGCAGCCAAGGACGTTGCCGGCAAGCGCATCATCGTGGGCTCGGGCACCAACCAGGAAGCGATCCTGGTGCGCTGGGACGACGAGAACAAGGCCAAGGGCCTGGCGCCGGTTGAGTTCCAGTATTACGACGACGACTCCGCCTCCACGCTGGCACTCCAGTCCGGCCGTGCGGACCTGACGTTCGGCCCGAACGCCGGGGCTGCGTACAAGGCCGCGAAGGACGGCAAGACCAAGGAAGTGGGCACGCTCAACGGCGGCTGGCCGCTGACCGCCGAAATCGCCTTCACCACACAGAAGGGCAATGGCCTGGCCGTTGCTGCCCAGGCTGCCCTCAACCAGCTGATCGGGAATGGCAGCTACGCTCAGATCCTGGACCGGTGGGGCCTGTCCTCGGAGGCCATCAAGACCTCCGAACTGAACCCGCCCGGCCTGCCCAAGAAGTAGGCCCGCCTGTGGGTTAATGGTCCGGTGACTGCCGACTTCTCCCTCCGCCCCAGCCTGGACACCGACGGCCCGTGGATCGCCGAGCTCCGCGCCGTCGTGATGCGTCCGGACCTTGAGCGGCTGGGCCGCTTTGACCCGGTCCGCGTCCGCGAGCGCTTCCTCAACGGGTTCCAGCCGGAGCACACCTTCGTCGTCGAGGTGGCTGGGCAGAATGCGGGCGTGATCGCTGTCCGCCCGGAGCCCGACACGCAGTGGATCGAACACTTTTACCTGGCCCCGGAGCATCAGGGAAAGGGCCTCGGCGGCGCCGTGCTCCGGCAGGCCATGGACGCGTCCCAGGACCACCGGCCCTTCCGCCTGAACGTCCTCCAGGGAAGTGCCGCCCGGCGGCTGTATGAGCGCCACGGCTTTGAGGTGGAATCGGAGGACGCTGTGGACGTTTTTATGGCGGCGCCGGTCCCTTAGCAGATGCCGCGTTCCTGGAGTTCCGGGACGAGGTGGTTGACGATGTCGTCCGCCTGTTCCGGAAAGTGCACTCACGGCGGGTTTGGCAATAGTCTGGCCAGATGGGGACAAATACCGTGAACTCCGGCGAACAGATCGACAGGCAGTCCCGCATTCTCGAAGCGGCACTGGAATTGCTGTCCCGGCACGGTATTTCAGGCGTGAGCATGCGCGCCGTGGCTCGCGAAGCCGGCGTCGCACTGGGCCTGGTGAATTACTACTACGACGACAAGACGAGCCTGATCCGGGCGGCCCT
>NZ_JAKFFD010000209.1:0-12471 GCF_036675385.1 Pseudarthrobacter sp.
CGGTATGTCACGGTCGCTCGGGTGACCTGCACAGGCGCCGGCGGTGCCGCTGTGCAGCCCGTCAGCACGACTGCCACGATGGCGGCCAGAGCGGCGGAGGACCGGATCCATGATGGGCGCTTCCGAGGCTCCGACATGTAATCACGTCCCTGCTGGGGTCGGGCGGCGCAGGGAGCACGATCAGGCAGGCTGCGCCTTTACCGCCCATGTTCCTCAGGCTTTCTGGAGGGGTCAAGCAGAAATCCCGCCTCCGCTGTGGTGAACGTCACCAGCCGTATTGGGAAGAGGTCCGGCCCGCTTGAAGTTACAACTAAGGAAAGCAGACCGCCGGCCCATCATTTGCGATGAGCGGCCCAGCGAAAGGTACGCCATGACTATTGCCCACGAAGAAGCGGTTATCGATTCGGCCGCCGTCGACGCCATTTTTGCCGAGGCCCGCACGGCCAACTCCTTCACCGGTGAGGTGACCGAGGACCAGGCCCGCGCCATCTACGAGCTCACCAAGTTCGGCCCCACGGCTTTCAACTCCCAGCCCCTCCGCGTGACCTACGTCCGCTCGGACGAGGCCCGCGCCACGCTGGTGGACACCCTGGCCAACGGCAACAAGGCCAAGACCGCCTCCGCGCCGCTGGTTGCCATCCTCAGCTACGACACCGCCTGGGCCGAGCAATGGGACAACTTCCTCCCCGAATACAACGCACCCAAGGCCATGTACGACGCCGCCCCGGACCTGGCTGCGTCCACCGGCAACAACAACGCCCACCTGCAGGCCGGCTACTTCATCCTGGCCGTCCGGTCCCTCGGCCTCGCAGCCGGCCCGATGACCGGAGCCGACTTCGGTGCCATCGACGCCGCGTTCTTCCCGGCCGGCGACCAGAAGAGCTTCCTGGTGGTCAACATCGGCCAGGCCGGCGCAGACGCCTGGGGCGCAGCGAAGCCCAAGTTCCGCTACGAGGACGTTGTCCGCACCGTCTGACGCTCTCTCATTTAATGCGGCTTTAACACCGACGCTCTCTCACTTTCCTCAAGAAAGTGAGAGAGCGTCGGTCATTTAAGCGCATCTAGTGAGAGAGCGTCTGGTCTTTTTTGGGGAGGCTAGGCGATGACGCCGTCTACCAGCGCCTTGGCTTCCGCCTGGACCTGCTTGAGGTGCTCCTCGCCCTTGAAGGACTCGGCGTAGATCTTGTAGACGTCCTCGGTCCCGGACGGGCGTGCGGCGAACCAGGCGTTCTCCGTGACCACCTTGAGCCCGCCGATCGACGCGCCGTTGCCGGGCGCCTCGGTCAGCTTGGCGGTGATGGTTTCGCCGGCCAGTTCAGTTGCAGTGACGTCCGACGGCGAGAGCTTGCCGAGTGCCGCCTTCTGCTCCCGCGTGGCTGCTGCATCAATGCGCGCGTATACGGGAGCGCCGAACTGGTCGGTCAGGCCCTTGTACAGCTGCGATGGCGACTTGCCGGTGACCGCGGTGATCTCCGAGGCCAGCAGCGCCAGCAGGATGCCGTCCTTGTCGGTGGTCCAGACGCTGCCGTCCAGCTTGTTAAAGGAAGCGCCGGCAGACTCTTCGCCGCCGAACGCGCCTTCGCCGGACAGCAGCCCCGGCACAAACCACTTGAAGCCCACGGGGACTTCAACCAGTTTGCGGCCCAGGCTTTCCGCCACACGGTCGATGATCGAGGACGAAACCAGGGTCTTGCCCACCACCGAGTTGGGGTTCCAGCCGCTGCGGTTGCGGTAGAGGTAATCGATGGCGACGGCGAGGTAGTGGTTCGGGTTCATCAGGCCACCCACCCCGTCGATAAGAGGTGTAACGATGCCGTGGCGGTCGGCGTCCGCGTCGTTACCGGTGGCGACGTCGAACGCGGCTGAACTGCCGCCGTCGGACATCCTGTTGATCAGGGAAGCCATGGCGAACGGCGAGGAGCAGTCCATCCGGATCTTCTCGTCCCAGTCCAGGGTCATGAACGCCCACTGGGGATCCACGGTGGGGTTCACTACGGTCAGGTCCAGGTGGTGGCGCTCGCCGATCTCGCCCCAGTAATCCACTGCAGCCCCGCCCATGGGGTCGGCGCCGATGCGGACACCGGCCTCGCGGATGGCGTCCAGGTTCAACACGGACGGGAGGTCGTCAACGTAGCTGCTGAGGAAGTCGAACTTGCCGGTGCTGTCCGCGGCGAGGGCGTCGGCGACAGGGATGCGCTTCACTCCCCGCAGGTCGTTTTCGAGGAGTTCGTTGGCACGGTTGGCGATCCAGCCCGTGGCGTCGGAATCGGCCGGGCCGCCGTGCGGAGGGTTGTACTTGAAGCCGCCGTCTCCGGGCGGGTTGTGGCTGGGCGTGACCACAATGCCGTCCGCTTCCGGAGTGCCGGGCTGGCGGTTGTTGTTGTAGGTGAGGATGGCGTGGCTCAGTGCCGGTGTGGGGGTGTAGCCGTGCCGCGCGTCGACCATCACGTGCACGCCGTTGGCTGCGAGAACCTCCAGGGCGGAGTTCTGCGCCGGCTCGCTGAGGGCGTGGGTGTCCTTCGCCAGGAACAGCGGGCCGGTGATGCCCTGCCCGGCGCGGTACTCCACGATTGCCTGCGTGATCGCGACGATGTGCTTTTCGTTGAACGACGCCTTGAGGCTCGATCCGCGGTGCCCGGAAGTGCCGAACGCCACGCGCTGGCCGGGATCACCCAGATCCGGCGTGATGTCGTAATACGCATCGAGGAGCGCAGTGATGTCAACAAGGTCCTGGGGTTGGGCAACTGTGCCCGCGCGGCTAGCCATGGCACCAGCATGCCAGACGTGGGCTGGAGTCAAAACGCGCGGTCCATAATCCGGTCCCTATGACGCGGAAAAGTCCCCGCCGGACGCTCGGCAGCAAGTAGTTAAAGCAAGTACTGGCCCCAAAAGTACCTATATACCGGCTCCCCGCGGCGCTGCTACGTTCGGAAAAGCTCAGGAAAGACTGCCCGACGGCGGGGAGCGCCGCCGTCGGGCAGTGCGGTAAGCGTCTGGCACTGCAGTAAGTCGCACACTGCGGTGAGTTGGCATGCGGGAGCCAGGGGGTACGTCATGGGGGCAGGAGACGGCGCGGCCGAGCAGTCGAGGCTTGCTGCAGAACGGGTGCAGCGGCTGAAACGCCAACTCGATCAGGCCGAACGGGCCACGAAGCCGTGCGACGCCGGTGCTGTTGGCGAACGGCTCGTGGCGGACAGGTTGGGCCTGCTCATTCCGCACGGCTGGTACCTGCTGAACGACGTCCGCTGGCCCGGGCGGCCCAAAGCCATCCTTGACCATGTGCTGATTGGTCCCGGCGGAGTGGTGGTGGTCGATGCCAAGAACTGGACCGGCGAGGTCAGTGTCGCCGCCGGGGTCCTGTGGCAGGGCCGGTTTGCCAGGACGCAGTCGGTTGACGGGGCATTGGCGCAGTGCGCCGCCGTCGCGTCCGTGCTGGCGCCGCCCCACCGGCGGTTCGTCCGCCCGTTGATCTGCCTCACCGGGCAGCCGGACTTCTTCGGCATCACCAATTCAGACGTCGCCGTGGCAGGGGCAGACCGCGTTGTTGCTGCCGTCCTGGCGCTGCCCCCGGTGCTGGACCAGCGGACGGTGGTGGGCCTGTATGCGCACCTCGGCGAGCAGCTCACGCAGGAATCTGTGGCGGAAAGTCCTGCGGTGAACTCGCTGACCGTGAAGCCGCTGACCGTGAAGTCACCGACCGTTAAGCCACCGACCGTGACGTCACCGACTGTAGAGCCGGCGGGCGGAGGGCCGCCGGTGGCTGGGCCGCCGGTGGCTGGGCCGCCGCGGTCCGGGCAGACAGGGGGCCGGAGCGGGCCCCGGCAGCCCGCCTATCGCACCCGCCGTGGGGCGCGTAGTGGGACGGGCAGCGGCGGCTCGGGACGCGCCAGGAAGTCGAAGGCGCAGCACGACGCGGCCAGTGGAATGACCCGGCTGATGTTCCTGGCTGCCTTTGTGGTTTTTGCCGTCTACGTGCTGCCGTATTGGGGACGGTAGGGCTGGATGAGGGCGGCTGTAGGCCTGTAATGCAGGCGGCGGTAGGCTGGGAAGCGAAGACTTCGAATGGGGAAAATCATGACTGACCAGCCAACTCCGCGCCCTGATTCGCAAGGGTCCGGTGCGGGACCCGGCGATTCGCCGGCAGGCTACGAGCCGCCGCAGTTTGTGCCGCCCCATGGCCCAAGCATTCCGGCGCCGCCGCCGTATGACCAGAACCCGTACGGCCAGAACCCGTACGGCCAGAATCAGTTTGGCCAGGACCAGTACAGCCAGAACCAGTACGCCCAGCCAGGCCACTACAACCAGCCAGGCAAGTACAGCCAGTCTGGTGCGTACAGCCAGCCTGGCGATCCGTACAGCGCCACATATGCCCAGCCTTCGAGCCCCTACGGCCAGGGTTCCAGCCCTTATGGCCAACCGGCGTACGGACAACCCGCGTACTACGGTATGCCGGCCCAGGAGCCCAAGGGCCTGAGTATCGCCAGCATGGTGCTCGGCATTTCCTCGGTCATCCTTGGCTGGTTCATGATTCCGCAGATCGCCGCAGTCATCACCGGCCATCTGGCCCTCCGCCGTGAACCCTCTGGCAAGGGTATGTCCATCACCGGGCTGGTCCTGGGCTACCTTTGCCTGCTGGGTTACGGAGCGTTCTGGCTGCTCCTGATTATCGGGCTGACATACGCTTCCAGCTACGGGTACTGATCCCGGGCCAAAGCAGGATGCCAGGCAGCGGAAAGGCCCCCGTCAGGGGGCCTTTCTTCAGGTGGGCCTGACTCGCAAAATCAGACTCTCTCGCGCCTGCGCTCAGCGGCCGGTTTTTGGGCTTCGTGGGTCCTCCGGCGACGCGGGAAGGCCCAGAAGGTGAAGTCCTGGGCCGTGTAATGCGGCTCCGGACGGTCCGGCGGTGTTTCCTGGCGCGCTTCGGGTTTCCGGTCGGCTTCTCTCTTGTTACGCCACCCGAAATCCTCCATCGATGAATAGCACATCACAGACCTCCTCATAGTGACTGCCCCTTAATCGTCCTCCGGATCGGCCCCGGAGTCGACACCCGGAGCCGTTCAAACTGGCATCAGAAGCCGAGCTGGGCCGCCACCTGGAGCAGGAGCAGTTCCGATCCCGCCCGCCCTACAAGCTGGATCCCCATCGGCAGGCCATGCGCGGGTTGCCCGCCGGTCCAGTGCACGGGAATGGTGATGGCAGGCAGGCCGCAGACATTCACCATGGAGGACCACGGGGCGAATTCGCACTGCCGGCGGTAGTCGCCGTCGGCGTCCCCGGGCCATTCTGCTGCCGGCCACGGTTCGTCGCCGTGCGTGGCGCCGGTAAACCAGCCCACGGGGCGCGGCGTCTGCGCCAGGGCCGGCATCAGCATCAGGTCCCAGCCGCCGTACTGCGTGATCGTGTCACGTTCGAATTGCCGCAGGAACGCCACCGATTCATTGAGTTTTGCGGCGCTGCGCTGCTGGGCCCGGCGTCTGAAGGTGCGGGTCAGCGGGGCCAGAAGTGCTTCGCGGTGCGGACTGATCCGGGCGGTTCCGACGGCGGCGGTCCACGCGGTGGTGAAGGCGTCCGGGTAGCGGTTGTCGTAGCGGATGGCGGCTTCGCTGACGGCGTGCCCGGCATGCTCCAGCATTTCGGTGCCCGCCTGCAGCGCGGCCAAGGCTTCGGGTTCGGGCGTGAACGGAAATGTGGCGAACCAGGGGCTGTCCAGGGTCAGGCCTATGCGCAGCGGGCGCGGCTCGTGTGCCACGGCGTCGAGATAACTGCTGTCACGGGACGGTGCCAGAGCATCCATCAGCAGGGCCGAGTCGGCTGCGCTGCGGGCCAGGGGCCCCGCTACAACCAGGCGGGCGGGGTCGCCTGAACTCTCGCCCGACGGCACCACGCCGCGGCCGGGTTTGAGTCCCACGAGGCCGCAGGCGGCGGCCGGGATGCGGACCGAACCCCCGCCGTCGGTCCCTGGCGCGAACGGAAGCAGGCCAGCGGCCACCGCGGCAGCGCTGCCTCCCGAGGAGCCGCCGGAACTCCGGCTCGGGGCATGGGGATTGCGCGACGGCGGTGCGATGCGGTTTTCGCTGTAGGCCGTCAGCCCAAACTCCGGAACCTGCGTCTTGCCCAGTGAGACCACGCCAGCGGCCTTGAGGACTGCGGCGAGGGCGCCATCGGCGGGCGCCGGTTTGTGGTCAAGTGCAGCGCTTCCATGGGTGGTCACCACGCCGGCGACGTCGGTCAGGTCCTTGAATGCCACCGGCATGCCGTGCAGAAGTGGCAGGGCGCCCGCGCTGCCTCCGGAGTCCCGCGCGGAGTCGTTCCCGGAGTCTTTTCGGAACTGGACGAACCGGGCATCGGCGGCGGCTGCGTCGGTCATCGCCTGATCCGCCGTGACCGTGACAAAGGCGCCCAGCAACGGGTTCTGCTCTGCGATCCGGGCCAGGAAATGGGCTGTGGCTTCCCGCGCTGAAAGCTCTCCCGCGCGGAGCGCATCCCGGAGCCGAACAGCCGGCAGTTCGTGGATGTCAGCCAAGGAAGCGAGGCTCCAGGCGCCTCTCGGAAGCGGTGGGTCCATCCGCTCCACCGGCTTCCGCGGTGACGATGTAAGCGCCCTTGCCCCGTACCTCGGCAACCGCTTCCACAAGTTCCGTGCCGTGGTAGACCAGCCCCACGCCGTCGTCCGTGCAGTGCGTTTCCCCCAGCATTCCGTCAGCCACGAGCCGGTGCACCAGCGGGCGCCGCCTTTCCTCTGAGTCGTAATGGACGCCATTGGCGTACGGGAGGAAGGCCAAGCCATTGGTCACTGCACGCAGCTCCGGCCCAAACGAATCAGTGGTGCCGCCCTGGAACCAGCAGATTGATCCGGCCGAAACCCCCGCCAGCACAACTCCGTGCTGCCACGCGCGGTGGAGGATGCCGTCCAACCCGTGGGCACGCCAGACGGCAAGCAGGTTCACCACGGAGCCGCCGTTCACCCACACCACGTCCTGTTCCAGCAGATGCGCCTCCGGGTCTGCGTGGTTTGGCATGGTGAAGAGGTTGAGGTGGCTGAAGTCGAAGCCCGCCAGCCGCGCGGCCTCATCCATTTCCGCATTGAACCCTCGTTGATCTCCGGCGGCCGTACCCACGTGGGTGACCCGCGGCGGCCGTCCGCTGGCTCCGGAAAGCTCCACGGCGTAGTGCAGCAGGCGGTCAAACTCCAGGCGTGTTCGAAAACCCTGCCTGTAGCCTCCAGACGTGGCCAAGATGGTGGGCTGCTCAGCGGGCAAGGATCCTCCTACGGGTCTTCAACAGCGTAACTTGTCCCTGGTTTCGGGATCGGCGCGATCGGCTGGCGCTAGGCTGGAAGGAGACCAGTGATTCTCCGAAAGAGGACTCCTATGAGCGATTTTGATACCGTGCCCGTCAACGACGTCCCAGCCGACGCCGTGATTCTGGATGTCCGCGAAGACTACGAATGGGTAGCCGGACACGCCGAGGACGCCGTGCACATTCCCCTGGACCAGCTTCCGGCGCGGCTTGACGAACTGGACCCGGACCAGGACGTCTATGTCATCTGCCGCACTGGCGGACGGTCCTTCCGCGCCGCGCAATGGCTCACCGGACAGGGCTATACAGCCATCAACGTGGCCGGCGGAATGGACCAGTGGCTCGAGTCCGGCAAGCCACTCGTGTCCGACAACGGCCTCAAGCCGCTCATTCTGTAGTTCAGCCCGAACCTGCGTCCCGTCACCACAGAGGAATCCATGCCCGCGACACCCGTTACGTACACCTTCCTCGGGCCTGAGGGGACGTTCACCGAGGCGGCGCTGATGCAGGTTCCGGATGCCGCCGATGCCACCCGCATCCCGGCCTCCAACGTCAACGCTGCGCTGGACATGGTCCGCGATGGCGTTGCGGACGCAGCGATGGTCCCTATCGAGAACTCGGTAGAAGGCGGGGTCACGGCCACCCTGGACGCCATCGCCAGCGGGCAGGAACTGCGAATCATCCGCGAAGTCCTGGTCCCCATCAGCTTTGTCCTGGTGGCCCGACCCGGTGTGGAGCTGGCGGATATTCGACGGATTTCCACGCACGGCCATGCCTGGGCACAGTGCCGTCTCTGGGTGGATCAGAATATTCCAGGTGCAGAATATGTTGCCGGCTCCTCCACAGCGGCGGCAGCCATGGGCCTCCTGAACGGCGACGCCCACTACGACGCCGCGATCTGTGCGCCCATTGTGGCCCAGGAGCAGCCAGGGCTGACAGTCCTGGCGGACAACATCGGCGACAATCCGGGAGCAGTGACGCGGTTCATCCTGGTGAGCAGGCCGGGCGCACTGCCCGAACGGACCGGTGCGGACAAGACCACGGTGGTAGTCCCGCTTCCGGAAGACCGCCCGGGTGCGCTGATGGAAATCCTGGACCAGTTCGCCACGAGGGGCGTGAACCTCAGCCGGATCGAATCCCGGCCTACGGGCCAGTACCTGGGGCACTACTTCTTCAGCATCGACGCTGACGGGCACATCGCGGATGCCCGTGTGGCAGATGCTTTGGCCGGTCTTCACCGCATCAGCCCGGCCACCCGCTTCCTGGGCTCGTATGGACGGGCTGACGCCCAAAGCTCCAGCGTCGCGCAACACACCTCCGACGAGGCATTCCAGGCGGCGCATGAATGGGTGGGGCAGATTCTGCAGGGGGAATGAACGCCGCCTGACGCCGGCTAAGGCTTCGCCCACAGCGTAGGCCAAGGTACTTCCGCGGGATAGGTACTGTGCGTATGCTTGCTTGATCCACTTGGGGGATGGCCCCTAATGAAGGGAACAGGTCATGAGCACCAGCAGCACAGACAACGACGGTCAGGGCATGATCGTTAATCCGAAGCCCACAGCCGACAACCAGGACTGGGACGGGGACGACGCTGACCGCGCCGACCGCCTGCGCTTCGAAGAGGAGCAGGCTATGATCCGCGAGCAGTCCGAGGCACGTGCCGCGAAGGCTGCTGCAGAGGCAGGAACTGCCAAGAAGGCAACCGCCTGAGGCCGGGCCGGCTCAGGCCGGTTGGCCCTTGACCCTTATCAGGAGCGAGCGCGGTTCCACCCGGACGGTGAGCTTGGTGGCCAGCCCGGATGTGTCGCCGTCGATTTGCGTGGGCATGGGCTCCGGGCACTTGATGACGATTCGGCCGGCCCGGTACATCGTCATGATGGGCAGGTTGCCCTTGTGTTTGAACAGGATTTTCGCGTACATGGCCAGCCAGCCGATGGCGCTGCGGGGGCTCATGACCACCACGTCCAGCATGCCGTCATCGATCATGGCTTCCGGGATGAAATCGATCCCGCCCGGGACCAGCCCACAGTTGGCAAAGAGGACGCTGCGGATGTTCCGGACCTGCTCAGGCTTGTCATCCAGCGCGACTGAGACCTTCCTTCGCCGCCCCGGCAGGTGACGCATTCCGGCTTCGGTATAAGCGAGCCAACCCACGGCTTTCTTTAGGCCGGCATTGGTATCAGCGAGTATTTCGGCGTCCATGCCGATCCCGGCGATCACCAGGAACGCGTGCTCGGAAGAGTGTCCCGTGCGGGAATTCTCGATGCCCATCCGCGCGGTATCGATGTAGCGCTGGTGGCCGAAAAGCGCTGTCTGCACGTTGGCATGGAGGTCGTTGACATCCAGATCCACGTTTCGCGCCAGGAGGTTTCCCGTCCCCAGCGGAATCAGGCCCATGGCCACATCCGTGTGTGCGAGGGACTCTGCCACCACCCGCACGGTGCCGTCGCCACCGCCCACCAGCACGACGTCGGCCTTGTAGTCCAGCGCCGACCGGGCCTGGGAGTATCCCGGGTCCTCGGCGGTGGTCTCCAGGAAGAGGGGTTCGTCCCACCCGGCTGTCAGGCAGGCGCGCCGGATGGCTTCCTTCGCTTCGGGGGCACGTGCCTTGACGGGGTTGAGGATGACGACCACGCGTTGCTGGGTGAGGCCCGTTTCATGCGCTTCTTCGTGGACCGCGCTGCGGATGTGCAGGGCCTTGAGCTTCCGGACGCCCCACCAGCTGGAGACGGCGAAAGCCAGCGCCGCCGCGCTCAGGACGTAGAGAAGCCAGTCGTTCATGGTGCTTCAACAGTATCCCGGCCGCGGCGCCGCGATTCCCCCCGTCCGGCCGGGCAGTGTTGGTTCCGCCGGATTCGATACTCTTGTCTGGTGATCGACGTAAAAGACCTCAGCGAAAACCCGGACAAGTTCCGTGCCAGCCAGCGCGCCCGCGGCGCCGACGAATCAGTGGTGGACGCGATCATGGCCGCAGACTCCGCCAGGCGTGCCGCCATGATCCGGTTTGAAAACCTCCGCGCCGAGCAGAACGTCTTCGGCAAGAAGGTGGCGCAGGCCAAGGGCGATGAGAAGAAAGCCCTGCTCGCCGAGGTCAAGGAACTGGCCAACACTGTGAAGGCCGCATCGGCCGAAGCAGACGCTGCCCAGGCCAAGCAGGACGAACTGCTGCGCAGTATCCCGAACCTTATTGAGGGCGGCGTCCCCGAGGGCGGCGAGGACGACTACGTGGTGGTCAAGACCGTTGGAATGCCCCGCGAGTTCCCCGATTTCGAGCCGAAGGACCACCTGGAAATCGGTGAGCTGATCGGCGCCATCGACATGGAGCGCGGCGCGAAAGTTTCGGGCTCACGCTTCTACTTCCTGCGCGGAGTGGGTGCACGCCTGGAGATGGCGTTGCTGCAGATGGCCATGGACCAGGCCATCGAGGCCGGCTTCGTTCCCATGATCACCCCAACCTTGGTGCGCCCCGAAACCATGCAGGGCACCGGCTTTGATGTAAAGCACGACGCCGAGATCTACCGTCTCGCCGAGGACGACCTTTACCTGGTGGGCACCTCCGAGGTTGCCTTGGCCGGCTACCACGCGGACGAGATCCTGGACCTGACGGCCGGGCCCATCCGGTTTGCCGGCCAGAGTTCCTGCTACCGGCGTGAGGCCGGCTCGCACGGCAAGGACACCCGTGGCATCATCCGTGTCCACCAGTTCAACAAGGTGGAGATGTTCATTTACACCACGGTGGAGAAGGCCGCAGCCGAACACGAACGGCTCCTGGCCTGGGAAGAGGAGATGCTGGCCAAGTGCGAGCTCCCGTACCGCGTCATTGACACCGCCGCCGGCGACCTCGGCATGTCCGCGGCCCGCAAGTTCGACTGCGAAGCCTGGATTCCGACGCAGGGCGCCTACCGTGAGCTGACCTCCACCTCGAACTGCACGACTTTCCAGGCACGCCGCCTGAACATCCGCGAGCGTGTGGTCAACGACGAAGGCGTTGCCAAGGGCACCCGGGCCGTAGCCACCCTCAACGGCACGCTGGCCACCACCCGCTGGATCGTGGCCATCCTGGAGCACCACCAGAACGCCGACGGCTCGGTCAACGTCCCGGCCGCACTGCAGAAGTACCTCGGCGGCATGGAAGTCTTCCCCGTCCTCTAGGCTTCGCTGATCCGAGGAGAAATCCCCGTCACGTGGTCCATTCCCCCGGTAACACGACGGGGATTAGGCCAAGCGGCGGGGATTCTTGCGTAGTGATTCCGGCACGTTCAAGTTTCCGCCGCAATAACTCCGGGTCGGTTACGGCTTTCCAGTCCCAGCGGACAACCTTGTAGCCAAGCGCTCGGAGCCGGTCTTCACGCTTCTTCTCAGCCAGGACGGTTTCCCGTGTGCTGCGGCCGTCCAGGAGGTCGTCGTCGAGATACTTGGCGTCGCCGTCGAACTCCCCAATGACGCCGTAATCCGGCCAGAAAAAGTCTGTCCGCGCAATGAAACCTTCATGGTCATAGAAGGAACGCTGCAGGACCGGAGCCGGAAGCCCCAAAACGTGGATGAGTGCCCTGCTCCGGGACTCCCCGGCGGATTCCGAAGCAGCGTCAGCCAGTTCGAGTACCTCCAGGATCCGACGGCGTTTAGCAGCTGAAGCGAGACCGGCCGCCGCATGCTGCACATCGACTCGAGTGAGGCCTTCGCCTTCTTTGCGCCCGTTCCCCAGCGCAGCGTCCATGATGGCCACGGACTCAGGAAGTTCCAGCCGGACTACACAGTCCATGACCGTCTGAACCAGTGGCGTCACACCGAACCCACGGGTGCCGACGACGTCCGATTGCCAATGATGCCGGGATATTCCATAGCCCCGCACGTCGTCCAACCCGGTGCGGCCCGTTTTCGGATCCCTTGCGGCCCGGGTAGTCGACGG
Source organism: Pseudarthrobacter sp. (assembly GCF_036675385.1). Lineage (NCBI taxonomy): Bacteria > Bacillati > Actinomycetota > Actinomycetes > Micrococcales > Micrococcaceae > Pseudarthrobacter > Pseudarthrobacter sp. The sequence goes on from NZ_JAKFFD010000209.1 coordinate 12,209, forward strand.
GAGTTTGCCCGCCTTGTGGGGTGATGGCGTGAGGATGTGGATGTAGTCCGGAACCCGTGGGCTGGGCAATCGCCAGACACGCAGGGCGGTCAGGTAGCAGAAACCTACTGCCGGATCACTAGCCGCCACGGCTGCTTCCGGTGAGGGCGCGCCTGCGGCTGGCGAGGATAAGGGCAGGAGGGGCGGATTCCATGGTCCAATGCTGGTCGGTTCGTTCCTACCCAGCCAGGCCCGCGCGCCCGGATGTGGATAAGTCCCGGCAA